>CAVKIR010000274.1:0-2687 GCA_963656395.1 Prevotella sp. CAG:279 | reverse complement strand
ATGATTCAGGAGTGCAAAATCCCATCGGCGAAGCCGATTCTCATGGATTTTGCATACGTAACTGGTCAGGTACTGAACAGTTACACATCATCAACAAATCGATACAGTGTATCGAAATAACCCGAAAAAGAAACCGGATGAGGAGGAATAGAATATGAAGTATGCAAAATTAGTGGCACTGGGCTGTGCGGCAGCATTGATGACAGCTGGACTTAGCGGTTGTACCAAGACTGCGACAGACACCACAGAGAGCACCGAAGCGGTCGAGAGCGAGAGCGTGACGGCACAGGTGACAGCCGTGGACGGCGATACAGTGACGGCGGACTTAGGCGAGATGGCCGAAATGCAGGCGCAGGGCGAGGCACCGGAGAAGCCGGATGGCGAGAATACAGACGGTGAGGCGCCGGAGAAGCCGGACGGAGAAGCGCCCAGCGGTGAGAAACCCAGTGGTGAAGCGCCTGAAAAGCCGGACGGAGAAGCACCCAGCGGTGAGAAACCCAGTGGTGAAGCGCCTGAAAAGCCGGATGGTGAAGCGCCCGGCGGCAGCGCTTCGGACGGTCAGAGTCAGGCTCCTTCCATGTTTACCGCATCCGGTGAGTCCCTCACATTTACCCTGACGGATGACACCCAGATCACTGTAGAGCAGGGCGGCGAAACCACAGACGGAACTGTGGACGACATCAAGGAGGGCAGCATCCTGGAGCTGACTCTGGATGCGGATAACAATGCGCTGACCGTAGTCGTGAAGAATGCAGGCGGTCCGGGTATGGGCGGCAGCGGCGGATCCGGGCAGAGCGGTGACACTTCCAACGGAACGGCGGCCACGACCATAGATTCAGACACCACCGCGGAGGGTGAGACCTACAGCTCTACCGGCGATGATGAGAATGCCCTGCGAGTGGACGGAGCCACAGCAGAGCTTACGAACATCACGGTAAATAAGACGGAAGGCTCCTCCTCCAGCGCAGACAATGGCGACTTCTACGGCATGAACGCGGGCCTGCTGGCACAAAACGGAGCCACCGTGACGATTAAAAATGCCACAGTCAACACCAGCGTGAAGAACGGCAACGGCGTATTCAGCTACGGAACCGGAACCACGGTCAATATTTCCGATTCAACGATTCGGACAACCGGTGACTGCTCCGGCGGCATCCAGACCACCGGCGGCGGAACCACCAACGCCTCCAACCTGGATGTGGAGACGCAGGGAAATTCCTCTGCAGCCATTCGAAGCGATCGCGGCGGCGGAACTGTGAACGTAAAGGGAGGCACCTACGTGACCAACGGCACCGGCAGTCCTGCAGTCTACAGCACGGCAGATGTCAGTGTATCCGACGCGACCCTGACTGCCAATAACAGTGAGGGTGTGGTTGTAGAAGGAAAGAATTCGGTTACCCTGACGAACTGCACCCTGACCGGCAATATGACCGGTACCTACCAGGATGATAGTGAAAATATTCACAATATCATGATCTATCAGAGCATGTCAGGTGACGCGGAGGTCGGCGAGGCCGGCTTTAACGCAGAGGGAGGCAGCATCACAGCCCAAAGCGGCGATATGTTCTATGTGACCAACACGGATTGCACCATTTCCCTGAAGAATGTGGCCTTCAAGCTGGCAAATGAGGTATTTTTGAGAGTAGAAGGAAATTCATCCAGCAGAGGCTGGGGACAGGAAGGAGCGAACGGCGGAGATGTGGTACTTGACGCGGCGGATCAGAAGATCGAAGGCCAGATTCTGGTAGACAGCATTTCCAGTCTGAAGCTGAATCTGACCGACGCCAGCAGCTTCACCGGCTGCATCAATCCGGACGGCGCCGAGGGCACCGTGGATGTGACCTTAAGCGATGATTCCACCTGGACCCTGACCGGAGACAGCTACGTGAGCAGCTTCACCGGCAGCACCGATAACATTACCGCAAATGGGTACCATCTCTATGTAGACGGTGAGCAGATGCTGTAAAGCCGCTCAATATGCATGGCGAGATAGAAAATATCCCCCCAAGAGAACAGGCCAATGTGCGTGTTCCCGACGGGGGATATTTTTCTGCCTCCGGCAGCAGATTGGATAAAAAAGCTGATCTCCCGGTTGAAAAAAAAGGATTTTTGTTCTATAGTAAATATGATATGTTTTTTTAGATTAAAGTAATGCACTAAGGGGAAATGAAAAATGAATTTAAACCTGGCAGTTATATCCGGCGACGGCATCGGGCCGGAGGTGGTGCGGGAGGCAAGGAAAGTCCTTGACCGCATCGCAGAAAAATACGGACACGAAATAAAATATACGGATCTGCTGATGGGAGGCGCATCCATCGATGTTCACGGCGTTCCGCTCACGGATGAAACCATCGAAATCGCCAAAAAAAGTGATGCAGTCCTGATGGGCTCCATCGGCGGGAACGCAGCCACATCACCCTGGTATCAGCTGCCGGCGGATCGTCGTCCCGAAGCAGGACTCTTAAAGCTTCGTAAATCCTTGGGCCTGTTCGCAAATCTGCGTCCGGCCATCCTTTATAAAGAACTCCAGGACGCCTGCCCGCTGCGTAAAGACATCAGCGACAAGGGTTTTGATCTGATGATTATGCGGGAGCTGACCGGCGGACTCTATTTCGGAGCCCGGGAGACCAAAGAGATAGACGGCGACATGACCGCAGTGGATACCCTGACCTATAACGAGAACGAGA
>CAVKIR010000273.1:1397-2691 GCA_963656395.1 Prevotella sp. CAG:279 | reverse complement strand
GTATAATGGCTTCAGAAGCAAGGTGCTTGGAAGTTACGAAAAGTGAATTCCTGGGGTGTGCGTGAACCCGCTATTTTGAACCTACATTTACGTTCATGGGATTCCAATATCTCTGTCCCGGATGTCAGGCCTCCGATTGTGCAGTGGAAGGCAGAAAGGCAGTTGAGGTTACCCACCTAGCATTCGCTAGGCGTCAAAATCGCGGCAACGGCACTTTGGGTTTACAAAGAAAGATAAGGGCAGTCGGAGACGGCTGTCTTTTCTTTTGACGGGGGAAAGGATGAAATATATAAAAAAACTCATCAAGCTAATCATGGGCTTTCTGAATGCCATGCAGGAGGACTGCGTAGGAGCGTATGCGGCACAGACCACATACTTCATTATGCTGTCCTTTTTTCCGTTTATCATCCTTCTGGTGACTCTGGTACAATATACGTCTCTAACGCCCTTCGATATCTATCGGGCAGCCCAGGTCATCTTCCCGCCCAGCATGGACTCCTTTGTACTGGGAATCATAGACGAAGTATACAGTAAGACGGCTGTGACCATCTCTCTGTCTGCGATTATGACGGCCTGGTCTGCAGGCAAGGGCTTCATGGGTCTGATTCAAGGCATGAATATGATCTACAATGTAGAAGAGCGCAGAAATTATATCATTCTTCGCCTGCAGTCTGCTTTTTATACGGTGGTATTCGTAGTAGCCATCATCCTGTCCCTGGTCGTCCTGGTCTTCGGCAACTCCCTGCATAAGATGGCTATGGAATACATTCCGATTCTGACCTACGTGACCGAGGTGATTCTGAAGCTCAAGGGTATGGTGGCGATCTGTATCCTGGCAGGGATCTTCATGCTGCTCTATCGTTTCGTGCCGAACCGGAAGCTGCGGCTGATACGACAGGCCCCCGGCGCAGCCTTTTCCGCCGTATGCTGGTATCTGTTTTCCATCGTATTCTCCCTCTATGTGGAATATTCCCCGGGGCTTACGAATATGTACGGCAGCCTGACCACCATCGTCCTCGTCATGCTGTGGCTCTATTTCTGTATGTATATCATCCTGATCGGTGCGGAGATCAATTCCTACTTTGAGGATCAGTTCCATCGGATGTCCTATTACCGCAGGATGATACGGGAGCAGAAGCGGGAGGAGGAAAGGGAAGCGCCTTAGGATACGCGATCAAAAAGGAGCCCGGTCATCACTCATCCGAGAGTGAAGATCGGGCTCTTTTATCTTCTGTACAGGAATTATTCGATGGGAATTTCCTTCGGCTCCTCTGTCGGTGTCAGGGATACATAG
>CAVKIR010000273.1:0-1387 GCA_963656395.1 Prevotella sp. CAG:279 | reverse complement strand
TTCTGCGGTCTTTGTGTCATCCGAATCCGGCTCCTCATCCGCAGACGCATCCTCCGGATCCGTATCGGAATCCACAAAGACATCCTCTGCGGAAAAGAACTTTTTATAAAGTGCCGCGCCTCCGGCTGCAGCAGCTCCGACAGCGGCGATGACTCCTAAAAGCTTTGCTATTTTCTTCATGTTTCAGACCCTCCTTTTAAACTTTCTCTATTGTAATACGAAAGCGGATAAAAGAAAAGCCATAAAATTCAAAAAAATTTATTGTCAATCGAAAAAATATATATTACTCTATTAAAAGTGAAGTAGAAGGGAAGTAGGATATTGAGTAAACGAAGACTGATATTAGCGTCCGCCTCACCGAGGCGGCGGGAGATTCTGAAGCAGATGGGACTGCATTTTCAGGTGCTTCCGGCAAATGGCGAAGAAAAGCCGGAGACCGCCGACCCGGCGGAGGCTGTGAAATTCCTGGCTCTTAAGAAGGCTCGGGAGGTGGCTGACAGGACGAAGGAGCCTGCTCTGGTCATTGGATCCGATACCGTGGTAGCCAGTGGTAATAAAATCTTGGGAAAGCCTCAGGATAAGGAAGATGCATTTCGGATGCTGAAGGAGCTGCAGGGTGCGTCCCACATGGTGTATACAGGTGTAGCGGTCATAGATACGGTAACCGGTGAGCCGCTGGTGCATTTTGCAGAAGGGACGGAGGTGTCCATGTATCCCATGACGGAGGAATGGATTCGTTCCTACATTGAGACAGGAGAACCCATGGATAAGGCCGGTGCCTACGCGATTCAGGGCGGCTGCATGCCCTGTATCCGTGAGATATGTGGAGAATATACCACCGTGGTGGGCTTTCCGGCAGCCCGGTTTTATCAGGAGCTTCTGAAAAAGGGGATCGACCTTCGAAAGCCGATAGAGGAGGAGTATTATGAGTTTTAAGGCATGTATTTTTGATCTGGATGGCACACTCTGCGACAGCCTGGAGTCCATTGCCTGCAGTGCAAATCACGCATTGCGGGACTTTGGCCTGAAGGAAGCCGGTCCGGAGGAATATAAAATCCTTGTCGGGGACGGAGTGGACGTTCTGATACGAAGACTGCTTACGTATTGCGGTGAGGAAGCCTCCGACAGCTTTGAGAAGGTGAAAGAGCGGTACCTTTCGTATTTCAAAGAAGGCTGCCTTTATCACGTCAAGCCTTATCCGGGTATCGTGGAGACCTTAAGGGAGCTGAAAAAGCAGGGTGCGAAGATCGCTGTATTGTCCAACAAGCCGGACGAGAATGCAAAATATGTTATACAGAGTGTATTTTCAGAAGAGCAGCTCTTTGACCGGGTACAGGGGCAGTCGGCGGCATTTCCGAAAAAGCCGGATCCGGCCGGAGCGCTGTAT
>CAVKIR010000272.1:0-2702 GCA_963656395.1 Prevotella sp. CAG:279 | reverse complement strand
ATATCATAGCGAAGATAAGGTGTCGCCAGAACCTCCGGCTGCTTCTCTTCGTTCTCTTTTTCTATCATTTCCAGCTTTCGCATGAATGCGTGAAAGCCGTCCTTGTCTACCCAGTCATCGGCATCGATAACCTTGAAGTAGAGGCCTTTTGCCTCTTTCGCTCCTGCATTGATGGCAGAGCCGTGACCGCCGTTCTCCTTATCCAGAATCCTGTACACGGACGGATAGCGCTTGCGATATTGTTCGGCGATATCCCTGCTGCCATCGGGAGAGCCGTCATTGACGACGATGACCTCCAGGCGCTCAAAGAGAGCTGTATCTTCTATTATAAAGGAAGGCAGGCATTTATCCAGATAGGCTTCTGCCCGATAGGTCGGTATCAGAATTGACAATAATTTCTTCTCTGTCATAGCTCTACTTCTTCCTCACCCGCACCGCCACGGCTCCGATCCAGAGTATCCGATAATCCAGCCTCCGGATCCAGGTGATGCTTTTCTTCTTCGTGGCCTGATAGATGGCCGGGTACTTTTCTTTTAGTTCCTCGTCCCAGGCCTTGCATTCCTTTCTGGTGCCCTTTTGCAGTCCCATGCTGATATAGATGAGAAACTGCATCTCCACCACGAGGCTGATGCTGCGCTCGAGGTAGGCGCGGGTGCCGGGGGTGAGCCTTTCCTTCTCCCGGCCATATGCCTCCAGCAGGTGCCTAAGCACCAGGCGGTGCTGGCGGATGTTCCTCTGCATGCTTTTTAAGTTCATGCTCTGGCCGTCCCGGCCGAGGCGGTACATATAGACCTTCGCCCTGTGATAATAGACCGTCTCCACATAGGGAATGGGGCAGAACACCAGTTCACTGTCCACATAGAAGCAATGCTCATCCAGGGTGATGTCATGCTTCTGCAGGATCTCGGTCCGGATCGTGAAGGAGTGAAGCTTGATGGGATCCTCTATCTCACCGCTGTCCAGACGGATCGTCCGGCCGTAATGCTCCTCCTTCGAGGTCGCCGACCAGCTCTTTAGGAGGCGGTAGGTCTCATCCTCCACACACTGGAAGTCTGTGGCGATGATGTCCTCGTCGTGGGTGCGCAGCACATCCAGATAGGCTTCCAGCTCCTCGGTATGCAGCCAGTCATCGCCGTCCACGACCTTGAAGTACTTGCCCGTGGCATGGCGGATGCCGGTATTGATGGCGGAGCCATGGCCGCCGTTCTCCTTCGTGATCAGATGGTAGGTATCCGGATAGGCGGCCTCGTAGGAGGCTGCGATCTCGGCGGTGCGATCCTTCGAGCCGTCATTTACGATCAGCATCTCGAGATCCGGAAGAAGCTTATCTATCTTCACCGAATCGAGACAGCGGTTCAGGTATTTCTCTACATTATAGGCTGGTACCACGATGGTCAATAGTTTCATGTATTCTTTCCTCATCTTCGAAGGGCTTTCCGATAGAAGACGCCCCGCAGGCTGCCGGGGGACAGGGTCATGACCGTCGTCGCCAGGACGGCTGTCACGTATTCCCCGAAGGTCAGGAGCCCAAAGTCTCTCTGCTCTCTTCGAAGCCTCATATAGCCCCTCCAGTAGGATAGGCCGCCTCTTCGCCCGTAGAAGCTCTTCTCGGTTCTGGCTCTTACGAGAACTGCATCGAGGTTTGCGAAGTGCTCGCCTCTCGCCAGCATCCGGATCCAGAGGTCATAGTCCTCGAGTCCCGGGAAATGCCGGTAGCTTCCGGCCGCCAGAACCGCGCTTTTCCGAAATAGGACGGTCATATGGTTGACCGGATTCCGGTAGCGGCTGTAGCTTCGGATAGCCTCCGGGGTGAGGGGCATATGCTTGATGCGCTCTCTTCCCGGCTCTGCCGGATCGAATTCCTCGATGAGGCCGCCCAGCACGGTGATCTCCGGATGCTCTTCCATATAGGTAAGCTCCAGGGCAAAGCGCTCCGGCACGGCGATGTCATCGCTGTCCATCCGCGCCACCAGATCTTGGCTGCAGGCCTTAAGCCCCTCCGCCAGGGCGCGCCCCAGCAGGAGATTCTCGGGAAGTCTTACGACTTTCTTCTCTATCTTTTTATCTGCATCCGCTTCGAAGGCCTTTACCACGGCCTCCAGCTCCTCCGGAAGGGGTCCGTCCTCCACCAGGACGATTTCATCCGGCTTACGGGTCTGCTCTTCCAGGCTTTTCAGGGCTTCTCTTAGATGCGCGGGCTTTTCTTTTTCATAGACGGACATCAGCACGGAGAATTTCATTCCATCATTCCCCGCTTTCCTTCTTCAGGGCTGTCTGCTGTCCGTCGTCGACGCCCTCCGTATTCTCCTTGACAAAGAGGATCTTGAAGGTCAGAAGAAGGATGCGCAGATCCAGCCAGATGCTGTAGTTCTCTATATAGGTAAGGTCGAGCTTCAGCTTATCGTAGGGCTCGGTATTGTACTTTCCGTAGACCTGGGCATAGCCGGTCAGGCCGGCCTTGACCTTCAGCCGGAAATCAAACTCCGGGATCTCCTTCTGATAGGCATCGGCGATGACCTTTCGCTCCGGGCGGGGTCCTACCATGGACATGTCGCCCTTCAGGATATTGATAAGCTGGGGCAGCTCGTCGAAATGGATATTTCGGATGATATGTCCCACCGGTGTGATGCGGCTGTCGCCCTTCGCTGCCAGGCGGGCTCCCTTCTTTTCTGAATCCAGGTACATGCTGCGAAACTTATACA
>CAVKIR010000271.1:0-2712 GCA_963656395.1 Prevotella sp. CAG:279 | reverse complement strand
ACAACATCTTCATGATGGCTGACTCCGGAGCCCGTGGTTCCGATAAGCAGATCAAGCAGCTGGCCGGCATGCGCGGACTGATGGCAGATACCACCGGTCACACCATCGAGCTTCCTATCAAGTCCAATTTCCGTGAGGGTCTGGACGTTCTGGAGTACTTCATGTCAGCGCATGGAGCACGAAAGGGTATGTCCGATACCGCTCTGCGTACCGCAGACTCCGGTTACCTGACCCGTCGAATGGTAGATGTATCGCAGGATCTGATTGTCCGCGAGGTAGACTGCTGCGAGGGCAAGGATGAGATCCCCGGCATGGTCGTAAAGGCCTTTATGGACGGCAAGGAGGAGATCGAGAGCCTGCAGGATCGTATCACAGGACGTTTCGCCTGTGAGACCGTGTATGACAAGGACGGCAACGTCATCGTCAAGGCTAATCATATGATCACGCCGAGACGTGCAGCTGCTATCATGAAAAATGGTGTAGATAAGGACGGTGATCCCATTGACAGCCTGAAGATCCGTACCATCCTGACCTGTAAATCCCACGTCGGCGTGTGCGCAAAGTGCTACGGCGCGAACATGGCCACCGGTGAGGCTGTACAGGTAGGTGAGGCAGTCGGTATCATCGCTGCTCAGTCCATCGGTGAGCCGGGTACTCAGCTGACCATGAGAACCTTCCACAGCGGCGGTGTCGCAGGTGGAGATATCACACAGGGTCTTCCCCGTGTCGAGGAGCTTTTCGAGGCCAGAAAGCCGAAGGGACTTGCAATCATCACAGAGATCGCCGGAACCGTCACCATTCTGGATACGAAGAAGAAGCGCGAGATTCAGGTAACAGGCGAGGACGGAGATTCCAAGGTATATCTGATTCCTTACGGCTCCCGTATCAAGGTACAGGACGGCCAGGTACTGGAGGCCGGCGATGAGCTGACCGAAGGTAGCGTGAACCCGCATGATATTCTGAAGATCAAGGGTGTGCGTGCCGTACAGGATTACATGATCCGTGAGGTTCAGCGTGTATACCGTCTGCAGGGTGTAGAAATCGCCGACAAGCATATCGAGATGCTGGTACACCAGATGCTGAAGAAGATTCGCATCGAGGACAACGGAGATTCTGATTTCCTGCCGGGTACACTGGTTGACATTCTGGAGTTCGAGGATGCGAACGAGCGCCTGCTCGCAGAGGGCAAGCAGCCTGCAGAAGGAAAGCAGATCATGCTGGGTATCACCAAGGCATCTCTGGCTACGAATTCCTTCCTGTCCGCAGCATCCTTCCAGGAGACCACGAAGGTTTTGACCGAAGCCGCTATCAAGGGTAAGGTGGATCCGCTGATTGGTCTGAAGGAGAACGTGCTGATCGGTAAGCTGATTCCTGCCGGAACCGGTATGAAGCGTTATCAGAACGTAAAGCTGGACACCGATCTGGATGAAGAGGCTGAGCTGGATTTTGATGAGGACATCGATCTGGATGAGAATATCGATCTGAGCGAGGATGAGGCCGAACTCGAGGACGAAGCTGTCGCAGAGGCTGAAGATACCGAAGAGCCGGTTGAAGAATAGGATAAGAATCAAAAAACTGCTGTTTCACGAAATGTGAGACAGCAGTTTTCTTTCTGACAACTATAAAAAACGATTAATCTACGTAGTGCACCCAGTCAGTCTTTTCCGAGATATGGTGAATCCGGAAGGTCGGGTGCTTCAGAAGCAATACCCCATTGACACCGATGATGGCAATGAGGACACCCGCCAGGGAGACCGGATGCATCACCTGGACGCCAAACAGGATAGAAGATACATTTGCGGTAAGAATGCCTGCAAAGGTAATCAGGTACATAATTTTTTCGATCGTTAATTTTGTTCTCATGATACTACACACCTCCCGACATTCCCCAGTATAGGAGACCTTTGTTACGTTCCCGGCATGTTCAGGTAAAGTCTGTGTAAAGCTTCGGAAAAGATTTAGCGATGCGCGAACATAGGAATGGCTCTTGCATTTTTCTAAAAATCCTTGTATAACAGATAGAGCAGACGTTAACTATAGCAGAGGGAAAAAATGGAAACGAAAAAGAATAAATACGAAATTGACATGTGTAACGGAAGTCTGATGGATAAGCTGATTATCTTCTCCGTGCCGCTGATGATCTCCGGTATCCTGCAGCTGATGTTCAATGCGGTGGATATCATCGTGGTGGGACAGTACAGCGGAAGTCAGTCACTGGCGGCGGTGGGCTCCACCACGGCTCTGATCGCGATTTTTACAAACCTGTTTATCGGTATTTCCCTGGGAGCCAATGTGCTGGCAGCGAGGTTCTATGCAGCCGGGCGGGCACAGGAGATGTCCGAGACCGTGCATACATCGATTCTCGTGGCTCTGATCAGCGGTATCATCATGGCCTTTGTGGGTGTGGCTGCGTCCAGATGGGCATTGGAAATCATGGCGACGCCGGATGACGTCATAGAATTATCGACGTTGTATATGCGGATTTATTTCCTCGGTATGCCGTTCTTCATGCTCTATAACTATGGAGCAGCGATCCTGCGTGCTGTAGGAGATACCAGACGGCCGCTCTTATTTCTGATCGTGGCAGGCGTCACCAATGCGATCCTGAATGTAATTCTGGTGGTAGAGTTCCATATGGCTGTAGAGGGCGTGGCCATCGCCACGGTCGTATCTCAGTTTATCTCCTGCGTGCTGGTGCTGCGCTGTCTGTAC
>CAVKIR010000270.1:0-2715 GCA_963656395.1 Prevotella sp. CAG:279 | reverse complement strand
AATTGAACGCTTACTCCATCTCCAGGATATCCGCATCTGCCTTACGCAGAGAAAGCTCGTAGCCGCGAACCGTTACCTCGATGGGATCTCCAAGCGGTGCTACCTTGCGCACATAGAGCTCTGTGCCCTTTGTGATTCCCATGTCCATGATACGCCGCTTCAGCGCACCCTCGCCATGAATTTTTAACACTTTGGATGTAGCTCCTACCGGAACATCTCTTAAGGTCTTCATCTCTTTCACTCCTCCTTCACGTTCTCCCGCCCTCCGTCTTCAGGCTTCGGGCTGTTCTGAACATTTTGTTATCTGCACACAGGCCTTAGGCGGTCTGCGGTACAACCATCACCTTGGAAGCCATCTGACTGGTAATTGCAAGTCTGGATTCCTTTACATTCACGATGATATTGCCGTCTCCCGGCGCGGAAATGATTTTGATATGCGCGCCTGCTACGAATCCCAGATCCTCCAGATGCTTTTTGGCTTCTTCATTGCCACCGACTCTGGCAACCATGAGTTCGTCACCGGCCCTGGACATTGCTAATGGCATCATGATCGATCGCTCCTCTCTCCTTCGTTCTCTCATGTCGTGCGTTCCGCCGCACAGCAGAGCAAACACAGTTAGTTAATATTTACTAACACCAAGACACATTGTAGATCAATCAATTTTGATTGTCAATATCAATAACGAATTTTATTAGGGAATACTAACTAACCTGATATTTTTTCGCTCCCGAGCAAAAGAAGAGTACAGAAACTACGCCATATGATAGTTTCTGTACTCTTCTTAAGTTACCTGCGTTTTTAAGAACTTATTCCTGTGTCTGCGGCTCTTTTTCCGTCTCAATATCGGCTTCCTCCTCGGCCGCCTCCTTGAAGTCCTCGATCTGCTCCGGTGTCGCCTGCGGCAGTTCGCCCACGGAGCCTACCCCGAAGCGGCGCAGGAATTCCTCCGTGGTGCCGAAAAGAATCGGCCGTCCCGGCGCATCCATACGACCCACCTCTTCGATGAGCCCATATTCCACAAGCTTGTTGACCGCGTGATCACTCTTGACACCGCGGATCTTCTCCACCTCGAGACGGGTCACGGGCTGCTTGTAGGCCACGATGGAGAGAGTCTCCAGAAGCACGTCGGTGAGAACCGTCTTCTTCGGCTGCTTTACCACCCGGATCAGCTCCTCATAGTATTCTGTCTTTGTGCAAAGCTGCCAGGCTCCGCTTAGCTCCACCAGGCGAATGCCCCGATCCGCCTCCTCATAGCGAAGAGCCATCCTTTTTAAGATATCGTTCATCTCCTGCTTATCCAGCTCGAACGCCTCTGCCAGCCGCTCGTTCTCCACCGAATCACCGGCCGCAAAAAGAATCGCTTCTACCGCTGCCCGGATCTCGCTTTCCGTTCTCTTTTCTTCCACTTCTTACTCCTCTTTCGCTGCGGATGCCGCCGTTGTTCTGAGAGCCTCTCCCGCTTCGATATAGATTTCTCCGAAGGTACCGTCCTGTTTGACGTTCAGCTTGCCCACCTTCATCAGCTCCAGAATGGCCAGAAAGGTCACGATGACCTGCATCTTGCCGCGCTTGCCGGAGGCCTTCAGGATGCCGCGAAAGCTGGTGCGGGGGTGGCGCAAAAGCTCCTCCTCCACATAGGTCATCTTATCCTCCAGGCTGACCTCCTCCTTCTCGATCTCTCCGAATTTGCTTCGAATCGGGTCGATCTTGTCCTCGGTGCGGCGAAGGATATCCTGAAAGACTTCATTGAGGCGAACCAGAGTCAGATCCCCCAGGAGCTCGTCCAGATCGACGGGTGCCGTATAGGTGGACACCTCCTTTGGGATATCCGCCTCCCGGTAGAGACTTCGCTCTGCCGTGCCCTGGCGGCTTTTCAGCTGCTCCGCCATACACTTGTAGAGCTTGTACTCCAGCAGGCGCTCCACCAGATCGGCTCGGGGGTCGATCTCCTCGCCCTCCTCGTCCACCTCAGCGGGCAGAAGCATCTTTGCCTTGATCTCCAGGAGGGTCGCAGCCATCACGAGAAATTCGCTCATGATATTTAAGTCCTTTTTCTCCATAGCCCGAATATAATCCATGTACTGGTCGGTGACGGTCACGATGGGGATGTCATAAATATCGATTTTGTTACTTTCTATCAGATGCAAAAGAAGGTCTAAGGGACCCTCAAATGCCGGCAGCTTCACGGGAATGCCCATTTGTTTCTCCCTTCAGACGGATCACCGACAGTTCCGCCGGGTTAAAGATCCGCAGATTCACGGTATGTGTGCCCAGCCCCCGGCTGACCACCAGATCCTTTCCGGCCTTTTTAAAATGGCCCGCATCATACCGTGGAAATAATTTTGCCTGGGGTGTAATGATTCCACCTATCCCGGGAATCCGGATGATACCGCCGTGCAGATGACCGGATACGGTCAGATCCGCGCCCCACCAGGCATAGCTGTCGAAATAGATGGGGTTGTGCGCCAGCAGGATATTGAATCTGGACGGGTCGGAATGACCGAGGGCCTTCTCCAGATCCTCCTGATGGAAAATGGCCCTGCAGAACTTCTTATAATAGAACTCCGGCAGCTCATAGCCATAGATATCCATGGCAAGTCCACCGGCAAAAAAGCAGGCCTTCTCATTCTCCAGCGGCTTCACGCCGTATTCCGCGAGGACCGCCGTGTATTCTGTATACATGTTCCCGTAGAGCTCCGGGTGCAGCCGCATAC
>CAVKIR010000269.1:0-2753 GCA_963656395.1 Prevotella sp. CAG:279 | reverse complement strand
CGGAACAATTCGTGTAACCAAAAGTTCGGGTGTTTTGACACCCGAACCAATATTAAGAGATTCTTAAATAGCATTTATCAAGGCTCTATGCTATACTGAAAACAGTATGATACGTAGAGAGGTCGGTTCGTTCTGCACTATGCAGGAGAGCCGTCGGCACAGGAGAAATGAGATGGCGCAGAAAAAAGAACCTGTGATTCAGGTGAAGAATCTGTACAAGATTTACCGGGTCGGCGAGAATAAGGTCCGTGCGCTGAACGGTGTGGATTTGACGATTTACCGTGGAGAGTTTTGTTCCATCGTGGGAACCTCCGGCTCCGGTAAATCGACGATGCTGAACATGCTGGCGGGTCTGGAGAAGCCCACCAAGGGTGAGATCATCATCGCAGGGAAGCATCTGGAGAAAATGAATGAGAACCAGCTGGTGAAATTCCGGCGGGAACACGTAGGCTTTATCTTCCAGTCCTTCAATCTGCTGGGGACCATGGATGCAGTGGAGAATGTGGCACTGCCGCTGATGTTCCGGGGCGTGCCGAAGAAGGAGCGGATGGCGAAGGCGGATCAGATGCTGGATCTGGTGGGACTGTCGAAGCACAAGGATCACCGGCCGAATGAGATGTCGGGCGGCCAGCAGCAGCGCGTGGGCGTGGCGAGAGCCCTGGTGCTGGATCCGGAGATCGTCTTTGCCGACGAGCCCACGGGTAATCTGGACTCGAACACCTCGGCGGAGGTCATGCGGCTGATGCAGAAGGTGGTGCGGGAGCGGAACCAGACGTTGGTAATGGTAACCCATGACAACCATCTGGCCAGCTTCGCAGATCGGATTTTTCATATCATCGATGGAAAGATCGTGAAGATAGAGGATAACAGAACGAACAGAAATGCGGATCAAGACGGAGGGGAAGAGCAGAATGCAGAATAAGGTATGGAAGAAACTGACGATATGGATGCTGTGCGGCGCGCTGGCAGTGCCGGCAGCGGGGACTGTGAGGCCGATGACGGCGCAGGCGGAAGATGCGCAGGCGCAGCAGGAAGGAAATAAAACAGATACCGAAAAAGACAAGAAAGAGGAAGAGACGAAGACTACCTCATTAGATGATGCCAAGAAAAACGCTTTGGATCAGCTGGCGGATTACTACGATTCCATCAAGGATTCCATTCCGAGTGATAAAAAGTCTGATTTTGACAAGGCGAAGAAGGACGCGGAGACGGTTATTTCCAATATGCGGACGACAGAGCAGGTGTCGGCCTATCTTTCGAAGGCGACAGCTAAGCTGGATGCTTTTGTGCCAACTAACACTCCGACGGACAATACCGACTCTTCCACCGACGACTCCACCGACACCACCCCCACCACCACGAACACGAACATCATGGTGGGCGGCAACTGGGTGACACCGGTGGCGAATGCCGGCCAGCAGGTGAACGTGGTGCTCCCGGTGGTGAACATGGGACGCACCGGCGTGAAGAACGTGGTCGTGACACCGGGCATCAGCGAGGATGCATCCAAGTGGCCCTTCGAGATCGAGACCTCGAACTACAGCCAGACCATCGATTATCTTCCGGGTACCGATGACGGCGGAACCGATATGGATCGGCGCCGGGAGCTGACCTGGACGCTGCGTACCCGGAAGGATGCGCCCAGCGGCTACATGCCGATTTCCTTTACTGTGACCTATGAGAATGAAGATAAGAGCCTGAGCAATGCGACCCTGACCTCCTATGTGAAGGTGGTGGGAACCACAGGCGTCTCCGCGGACGGCAAGTCCTCCACACCCCGCGTGATCGTGACCGGCTTCTCTACAGATCCGGAGACAGTGCATGCAGGCGACACCTTTACACTGACCCTGCATCTGCAGAATACATCGAAGGCGACCTCCGTCAAAAATATGGTTTTCGATATCCAGGCGGCCAGCGAGAGCACCGATACCACCTATGTGGCGGCCTCCTTCCTGCCGACAGCCGGGTCCAGCACCCTCTTTGTAGACAAGATTGCCGCAGGCGCGAATAAGGATATCAGCATAGAGATGGAGGCCAGATCGGATCTCTCTCAGAAGCCCTATGTCATCAATGTCAAGATGAACTACGAGGACGAGAATGTCAATGCCTATGAAAATACGGCCAGCGTCTCCATTCCGGTGCGCCAGGAGGCCAGAATCGATACCAGCAGCATCGAGGTGACACCCCAGTCCATCGAGGTGGGCAGCGAGGCGAATGTCTCCTTCAGCCTCTATAATATCGGCAAAACCAAGCTCTATAATACCTCTGTCAAGTTTGTGGCAGATTCGGTGACCGGCGGTGATACCTATCTGGGCAATATCGAACCGGGTGCCACCGGCAGTGTGGATGCCTATCTGACCGGCGCGACGGCCACCACCGATGAGGGGAAGGTGACGATCCAGATTACCTTCGAGGATGAGTCCGGCGAGGCCACCATGGTAGAGAAAGAGATGGAGCTCTATGTGACAGAAGCCATCAGCTACGACGACGCCTCCATGGACGATGGCATGTATGACGACGGCACGCAGTCCCAGGGCGGCTTCAAGATCTGGTACGTGCTGGTTACGCTGATCCTTGTCATCGCGGCAGCAGCGGCATTTATCCTTATTCGCAAAAAGAAGGAAAAGAGCGCGGCAAAGCAGGAGCTGGATGATTTGGAAGAGCTCGATCCGGATGAGACATCTGAGGATGAGAAAGAGTAACTATTCAGGACAGCCCGAAGCACTTGCTGCTGAGGGCGTATGAACATGATT
>CAVKIR010000268.1:621-2760 GCA_963656395.1 Prevotella sp. CAG:279 | reverse complement strand
TTTTCCCTTTTTCGTGATTCCGTCAAGCTCTGTCTGTACACAGTCAATCAGATGATCCGAGAGCTTGATAAGCCAGGCTTCCGGATTCTCCTCCTGCCGGTAGACCTGCTCAATGGCATGGATAGTGTCCAGATTTCTTCTGAGATATGCCTGAAAGGCCTCCGGATACAGATCTCTTTTAAAGGTCTTCATCGGATTCTCCTCTTTCAGGAGCATATCCTCGATCCCCTGCATAGCTCGATTGTAACTCTCCCCGTATGCTGCCAGATCCATAAGTATTCCTCCTGCTTATTCGTCCCAGTTATGGTATACATTCTGTACGTCATCATCCTCATCCAGAAGATCCAGGGTTCTCTGCAGATTCTTGATGGCATCCTCATCCGTCAGCGTCACATAGGTCTGCGGAATCATCGTTACCTCCGCCTCTGCCATGGGAATTCCTTTTTCTTCCAGGGCCGTGCGTACCTCGCTGAAGGAATCCGGGTCAGTCAGAATCTCGAAGCTGTCTTCCTCCTCGGAGAAATCCTCTGCGCCGGCATCCAGCGCCAGCATCATCAGATCGTCCGGATCCATCTCGCACTCCTCGCGATCCACGATGATCTGTCCCTTTTTGTCAAACATGTAGGATACGCAGCCCTGGTTTCCGATGGAACCATTGCCCTTGGTAAATGCACTTCTTACATTGGCTGCTGTCCGGTTCTTATTGTCCGTCAGCGCATCTACGATGATGGCGATACCGTTCGGTCCGTAACCCTCGTAGGATACGTACTCGTAATTTACGGCGTTGGCATTGCCTGCCGCCTTCTTAATGCCGCGGTCAATGGTATCATTCGGCATATTGGCTGCCTTTGCCTTGGCAATGACGTCGCGCAGCTTGCTGTTGTTGTTCGGATCAGCTCCGCCTTCCTTTACAGCCACAGCCAGCTCACGGCCGATGATGGTAAAAATCTTTCCCTTTGCCGCATCGTTCTTCTCTTTTTTATGCTTAATGTTTGCAAATTTTGAATGTCCTGACATAACTAAACACTCCTATTCTTCCTGTTCTTTACGCTTCGCCGCCGGTTCTGTCAGCTCCCGGCAGACGGCTTCTTCTATTGTAACACTATTTATTTCAGATAGCAAGACTCCGGAACCCCTGTTCAGGCATAAAAATCATGCACCTCTGCGATCGCACCATGACGCAGATAGATCCGCGGAACCCGCTGGGACAGATCGCAGACAAACTCATAGTTAAAACGCCCGGATAATTCTGCAAGCTCATCGACCGACAGGAAGGCATCCACGTCTCTTCCG
Source organism: Prevotella sp. CAG:279 (assembly GCA_963656395.1). Lineage (GTDB taxonomy): Bacteria > Bacillota > Clostridia > Lachnospirales > Lachnospiraceae > Laedolimicola. Next base: position 1,467 of record CAVKIR010000268.1, on the reverse strand, counting down.
AACAGCGTTACCTCCATGCCCGGCACAGCCTCCGGAATATCGGTGACGTCCACCATCAGCTGATCCATGCAGACTCTGCCGCAGATGGGAGCCCGCTTTCCGGCCGCCAGCACACAGCCCTTATTCGACAGGCTTCTGGGATAGCCGTCCGCATAGCCCACCGGCACGGTGGCGATACGACGCACAGATGCTGCCGTATAGATGCCGCCGTAGCTGACCTCTGTGCCCGGCGCAATCTCCTTCACATGCACGATATGGCTCTTCATCTCCATGGCTGCTTTTAAGGGAACCCGCTCTTTTTTTACCTCCTCGGAGGGATAGAGTCCGTATACCGTGATGCCTGCCCGCACCATATCCAGGTTGGCTCCCGGTAAATCAATGATGCCGGCACTGTTGGAGCAGTGATGAATCCGAAACTGCACGCCTGCCGCTTCACAGGCTTTGTTAAAGGCCTGATACCGTCTGAGCTGCTTTTCCGTGGCTGTCTTATCCGCCTCGTCGGATTTGGCAAAATGGGTAAACAGGCCCTCCAGCCGGATACCCGGAAGCTTCTTGATGGCACGGATCGTCTCCACACTTTCCTTCGTATCTGCAAAGCCGATGCGGCTCATTCCTGTATCGACCTTGATGTGCACGTTCACTTCTTTTCCCTGACGCACTGCTTCCCGGGAAAGCTCCTGTGCCATATCCAGGCGAAATACCGTCGTTCGAATATCCAGACGAACGAGATCCGGATAATCCTCCGGAAATACATAGCCCAGAATCAGGATCGGCTTTTGGATCCCGTTCTTTCGAAGCTCTATGGCCTCCTCGATGGTGGCTGCGGCATAGCCCCAGAGATATTCC
>CAVKIR010000268.1:0-508 GCA_963656395.1 Prevotella sp. CAG:279 | reverse complement strand
GCTCTATCATCCGTGCGATAGGTACCGCACCGTGGCCGTATCCGTTTGCCTTCACCACGGCAGCAATCTGCGTCCCCGGCTTCAGATTCGCCTTCATGGCTTCAAAATTCTCTTCTATAGCATCCAAGTCTACATAAGCCGCTACGCGCTTATATTCTTTCACGTCCGACACTCCTCACTATCCTTAATTTATCCCTCTGCACGCAAAAGGGAGCCCCTAAGCTCCCTTTTGTGATTCATTCCTTCCGGCGCTCCGTCAGGAGCGGGGATGCTCTTTCTCATACCGTGTGATATTGTAAGAAAGCTGCATCAGGCTCTCTGACAGATGTACATTCTCCACCAGGACGTCTGACGGAACATCCAAATCGATATGGGCAAAATTCCAGATCGCCTTAATCCCATGCTGTACCAGAAGCTGCGTCATCTCCTCTGCCTTGGACTTCGGCAAAGTCAGCGCTGCGATCTGAATCTCTTCTTTCTTGATAAAGCTCTCCAGATCCTCCAGCAT
>CAVKIR010000267.1:0-2769 GCA_963656395.1 Prevotella sp. CAG:279 | reverse complement strand
CCGGTTCGGCCGCATAATTGCCGTAGAAATCAGCCAGCTTCTCTTTCATAGCCGGTGTAATCTCGTACCTGCCATTCTCGCTTAAGGACTTCATGAAGGCCGTATCTGTCTTGTCGTCGTGACCGGCGATGCGGTAAATCAGGCGCTCCAGATTGCTGGAAATCAGGATGTCCATGGACGGGGAGGTGGTCAGCACAAATTCCCGGTTCCGGTCATAGCTTCCGGTGCGGAAGAAGTCGTACAGAACCTTGTTATCGTTGGAGGCGCAGATCAGCTTCCCGATGGGCAGCCCCATCTGCTTTGCGTAATAAGCAGCCAGGATATTGCCGAAGTTGCCGGTGGGAACGACTACATTGATCTTCTCGTCCTTTGCAATTTCCTCATTTGCATATAATTTTGCGTAAGCATATACATAATATACAATCTGCGGAACCAGGCGGCCGATGTTGATGGAGTTCGCAGAGGAGAACTGGAAGCCTGCTGCGTCCATTTCCTTCGCCAGATCCGTATCTCCGAAGAGAGCTTTCACGCCGCTCTGGGCATCATCGAAGTTGCCGTGAATGCCGATGACCTTCACATTCTTTCCCTTCTGGGTCACCATCTGCTTCTCCTGCACCGGGCTCACGCCATTCTTCGGGTAGAATACCACGATGCGGGTACCCGGCACATCTGCAAAGCCTGCCAGGGCAGCCTTTCCGGTATCACCGGAGGTAGCGGTCAGGATCACGATCTCATTCTTCACCTGATTCTTCTTCGCAGATACGGTCATCAGATGGGGCAGGATGGAGAGCGCCATATCCTTGAATGCGATGGTAGAGCCGTGAAACAGCTCCAGGAAATAAGCGCCGTCCGCCTTCACCAGCGGTGCAATCTCCGGCGTATCAAACTTCTCGTCGTAAGCGCTGTCGATGCAGTGCTTCAGTTCCTCTTCCGTAAAGTCTGTCAGAAACTTGCTCATCACTGCGTAAGCTGTCTCCTGATAGCTCATCTTCGCCAGCTCCTCCAGACTCACATCCAGCGCCGGGATGTCCACCGGCACGAACAGGCCGCCGTCTGCGGACAGACCCTTTAAGATCGCCTGGGAGGCCGTTACCTGTACACCGGAATCTCTGGTACTTCTGTATAACAAATCCATGTTTTTGTCCCCTTTTTATCTATGAGAGATTTATATTGCCAAATTCTCAACCATTATAGCAGAACAAAAGAGCCGCGTCAATGCGAAGCTCTTTATCACGTTAAATCGTCACGTCATCCGCCAGCTTCCGGTACAGCTCCGGCTTCCGATCGATCTTTGCCGGAAAGGTCTCCCGGTACTTCCGAAGCATATCCAGATCCAGATCCGCCACCAATAGCTCTTCCTCTCTCCCGCCATGGGCCAGCTCACTTCCCAAGGGATCCACGATCAGGGAATCCCCGCTGTAGGTCAGGGTTCTGGCATGGCCGACCCGATTGATGCCGGCGATATAGCACTGATTTTCGATGGCCCTGGCCTTCAAAAGCGTCTGAAAATGCTCTATCCGCTCCTCCGGCCAGTTGGCAGGCACTACGATGAGCTCTGCCTTTTCGGAAGCCAGTGAAAAGATCTCCGGAAATCGCAGATCATAGCAGATAAAGGGGGAGACCGTCCAGTCACCTACCTTACAGAAGCTTAAGGAATCTCCGCCCGTATAATGCACGGATTCCGTCCCGAAGGTAAAGGGATGAATTTTCCGATAATCGGTCAGAATCGCACCGTCGGGACTCACGATCGCATAGCGGTTATAGGACTTCGTCTCCCGGTATTCTACGTATCCGATGCCGATTGTGAGGCCGTATTCCACCGCTTTTCCTGCAAAATATTGCAAGGTCTCGGGCTTTTCCTTCGTCTCTCCGATCTTCTCCGGGTGCATGGAGAAGCCGGTCATGCTCATCTCCGGAAATAAGACAAATTCCGCTCCGCGTTCTTTCGCTTCCTTTAAAAAGCGCTCCGCGCGCTCAAAATTTTCGTATTTCGCTTCCCAGAGGGGAGCCGTCTGTGCCAATGCGATTCTCATGCTCTGCATCATTCCTTTCCTATAAATAATATCCGAGATCAATTCTCCTTACAGTATATCCTACCCCGATCGAAGAATCCACACTTTCTGCACAGAATGTTCAAGAAAAAAACACATTTTCTTCTTACAATACCCTTAATCATGAGGGGCTTAAAATATATCATCGGAAGGAGAATTCTCTTGATTTCAGTAGAACATTTAACTAAATGCTACGGTGATTTCACGGCAGTGAAGGATCTGTCCTTCGAGATCGATGAGGGACATGTCTATGGTTTTCTGGGGCCGAACGGAGCCGGAAAATCCACGACCATGAACATTATGACGGGCTGTCTGTCCGCCACAGAAGGACACGTAAAAATCGACGGTCATGACATTTTCGACGAACCGGAGGCAGCGAAACGGCTCATCGGCTACCTGCCTGAGCAGCCGCCGCTCTATCTGTCCGAGACGCCGGAGGAATATCTGCGTTTCGTCGGGGAAGCCAAAGGGCTTCGCGGAAAAGAGCTTACCGATCAGATACAGATCGTGATGGAGAAGACCCGCATCACCTCCATGAAGAACCGCCGCATCGCCGACCTCTCTAAGGGCTATAAGCAGCGTGTCGGCATCGCCCAGGCTCTTCTCGGGAATCCGAAGGTCATCATCTTAGATGAGCCCACCGTGGGGCTCGACCCCATTCAGATCATCGAAATCCGGGATCTGATCCGGGATCTGGGGAAACACCATACGGTTATTT
>CAVKIR010000266.1:0-2773 GCA_963656395.1 Prevotella sp. CAG:279 | reverse complement strand
TGGAAAAGAGGATAATTTCTGGGAGCATGGCTCCGGTCCGTGTGGTCCATGTTCCGAGGTATATTATGACAGAGGCGAGAAGTATGGCTGCGGCAAGCCGGGCTGTACCGTAGGCTGTGACTGCGACCGCTACATGGAGATCTGGAACAACGTATTTACCCAGTTCGACAACGACGGCCACAACAACTACACCGAGCTGAAGCAGAAAAACATCGATACCGGCATGGGTCTGGAGCGTCTGGCCAGCGTGGTACAGGACGTGGACTCCATCTTTGATGTGGACACCGTAAGAGCGCTCCGGGACAAGGTTTGTGAGCTGGCTCATACCGAATACAAGAAGGACGATCAGAAGGATGTATCTATCCGTCTGATCACCGACCATATCCGTTCCGCTACATTCATGATTTCTGACGGCATCATGCCGACGAACGAGGGCCGCGGCTACGTACTCCGCCGTCTGATCCGCCGCGCGGCACGTCACGGACGTCTGCTGGGCATCGAGGGCAAGTTCCTGGCACGCTTAAGTGAGACCGTTATCGAGGGCTCCAAGGATGGCTATCCGGAGCTGGACGAGAAGCGCGATTTCATTTTCAAGGTGCTTGACCAGGAAGAGGAGAAGTTCAACAAGACCATCGATCAGGGCTTAAGCATCCTGACAGACATGGAAGCAGAGATGGAAGCAAAGGGCGAGAAGGTACTTTCCGGCGAGAACACCTTCAAGCTTTACGATACCTACGGATTCCCGGTAGACCTGACCAAGGAAATCCTGGAGGAGAAGGGTCTGTCCGTGGACGAGGAAGGCTTTCAGACAGCCATGGAGGAGCAGCGTGTAAAGGCCAGAGAGGCTCGCGCCGTGACCAACTACATGGGCGCAGACGCCACTGTATACGACCAGATTGACCCGAAGGTTACCTCCACCTTCGTAGGCTATGACCACCTGACCGCAGAGTCCGAGATCACCGTATTGACCACAGACAGCGAGCTGACCGAGGCCCTGACCGACGGCCAGAGCGGAACCATCTTTGTTGGTGAAACCCCGTTCTACGCTACCATGGGCGGCCAGCAGGGCGACACCGGCGTCATCCGCACCGAGAACGGCGAGTTCGAGGTACAGGATACCATCAAGCTGCGCGGCGGCAAGATTGGCCATGTAGGACGCGTAACCAAGGGCATGTTCAAGGTATCTGATAAAGTAACTCTGGAAGTAGCAGCCAAGAAGCACGCAGACACCTGCAAGAACCACAGCGCAACCCACCTGCTTCAGAAAGCCCTGAAGACAGTTCTCGGCAGCCACGTAGAGCAGAAAGGCTCCCTGGTCACCCCGGATCGTCTCCGTTTCGACTTCTCCCATTTTGAGGCCATGACCCAGGAAGAGATCGACAAGGTAGAGACCCTGGTAAATCAGGAGATCCAGGCAGCCCTTCCGGTAGTCACCGACATCATGGACATCGAAGAGGCAAAGAAGACCGGTGCTATGGCGCTGTTCGGAGAGAAATACGAAGAGAAGGTTCGCGTGGTATCCATGGGCGACTTCTCCAAAGAGCTCTGCGGCGGAACCCACGTATCCAATACCTCCCAGATCCTGGTCTTCAAGATTGTATCCGAGGCAGGCATCGCAGCAGGCGTACGTCGAATCGAAGCCCTGACCGGCGACGGCGTATTTGCTTATTATAAAAATGTAGAAGCCGAGCTTCACGAGGCAGCAAAAACAGCTAAGACCACACCGGCAGGTCTGAACGAGAAGATCGAACACCTGCTGGCCGAGATCAAAGAGCTGCACAGCGAAAACGAAGCACTGAAGAGCAAGGCGGCCAAAGACGCCTTGGGCGACGTCATGGACCAGGTAAAAGACATTAACGGTGTCAAGGTCCTGGCAGCCAAGCTGGAAGGCGTAGACATGAACGGCCTTCGAGATCTGGGTGACCAGCTCAAGGAAAAACTGGGTGAAGGTGTAGTCGTCCTGGCCAGCGCTATCGACGGAAAGGTAAGCCTCATGGCCACCGCCACCGACGGAGCCCAGAAAAAAGGCGCTCACGCAGGTAACCTGATCAAAGCCATCGCAGCCCTCGTAGGAGGAGGCGGCGGCGGCCGCCCCGGCATGGCCCAGGCCGGCGGCAAGAATGCCGAAGGCATCGACGCAGCCATCGCCAAAGTAGCCGAAGTAGCAGCGGAGCAGATAAAATAATAAATACACAGATGTGCAAAAATGAACCCCCGGCAGGTGTGAAAGCGACCAGCCGGGGGGTTTATGGAAATTAGTTTTTCAGGCAACCGATAGGAACTACATATACGCCGTCCTGACGGTGATATGCCCAGTCTCCGGTTCCGGTTAAAACCATAAGAAAAGACGGAGCATTCATCTTATCTGTATCGATTTTTGCTTCCATTGCTTTCAAGCTCTTAGCACCCTCCTCAATCAACCGGTCACCGCCGAGCTTAATTTCAATAAGACCATATTTGCCATTTCTTAGATGAAGAACGGCATCACATTCCTGTCCATTTTTATCTCGGTAGTGATAAACGCTGCCACCTAACGCATCTGCAAAAACACGCAGATCTCGAATACAGAGCGTTTCAAAAAGAAAGCCGAACGTCTTTAAGTCATTCACCAGGTCATTGGGACCGATGCCTAAAGCGGCTGCCGCGATAGATGGGTCAATAAAGTAACGTGTATCCGCGGAACGAATGGCAATTTTTGATCTTAAATTAGGATTCCAGGCAGGCATATCCTCCACAACAAAGATTTTGCGAAGCGCATTCACATAGGACGCTA
>CAVKIR010000265.1:1920-2775 GCA_963656395.1 Prevotella sp. CAG:279 | reverse complement strand
CGCGGATCTCTTCTACAATAAATGGATCACAGATACGGTCATCAAGGGCTATTTCCCGGAGGATCTGATGCCGAAGCTCCGTGCCAGCGGCATTCCTATGGATTTCGTGAAGGAGGAGGATCGGGCGGACTTCGAAAAGGGAACCGTGGATTTCCTGGGTGTGAATATCTACAGCCGTTCCTATGTGAAGCCCTACACCTCCGGCGAGACCTGTGTCAGCGTCAACAATGTGGGGGCCGGTTCCAATGTAAAGGAAGGCGTGGTTATCAAGGGCTGGTTCGAGACCGCCTACGACGAAACTGTCCGGCGTAATAAATGGGGCCGTGAGCTTTATCCGAAATGCATGTACGATGAGCTGATGGAGCTGAAGGACAAATACGGCGACTTTCCTATCTACGTCACCGAGAACGGCCACGGCTGCTACGACGAGCTGGTAGACGGCCACATCGACGATGACGAACGCATCGAAATCATGGAGGAGTTCATTCAGTGGATGCTGAAGGCCAAAGAGGAAGGCTGTAATGTGAACGGCTACTACGCATGGTCCACCATGGATCTCTACAGCTGGGTCAACGGTTACAAAAAGCGCTATGGTCTGGTCTATGTGGATTTCGACCATGACCTGAAGCGGATTCCGAAGAAGAGCTATTACTGGTATCAGGAACTGATCAAAAAATACAAAAACATTTAATATGGGGGGAACTACTATGGAGAATAAACTGATGAGCTGGATAGAAGCAAAGCTTCTTCCGATTGCCAACAAAATTCAGCGAAATAAGTACCTGCAGGCCATTCAGTCCGCATTTATGACCTGTATGCCCATCATGCTGGTGGGAAGTATCGTCATCATTCTGA
>CAVKIR010000265.1:0-1910 GCA_963656395.1 Prevotella sp. CAG:279 | reverse complement strand
CTACCATGGATCCGTCTGCCTTCGGCTACGGCTTCTTCTATGGCTGGCAGACTCTCATCGACAACTTTGGCGCGCCGCTTCTGGTTCTGCGCTCCATGACACTGTACAGCTTAAGCCTCTGGATCACACTGGCTATCTCTTACCATCTGGCAGTCCGCTACAAGATGGATACCGCTATCACTCCCATCGTGGCCCTGCTTCAGTTCTTTGTACTGTGTACCACCAAAACCGCTGACGGCGGCTTAAGCAATGACTGGTGGGGAGGCGAAGGTCTTTTCGCTGCGATCGTAATCGGTATCCTGGTGACAGAGCTTTATCGTTTCTTTGTGGTTAAGAAAATCGGTACGATCCAGATGCCGGAAATGGTTCCGCCCGCATTGAAGCGCTCCTTTGAATCCATTTTCCCGGTTATCTTTACGACTGCCATCTGCTCTGTAGTCAGCATCATTTTCCAGTGTGGCTTTAAGACTACCTTCCCGGCAGCTATCCTGGCTTTGTTCCATCCCTTCGTTCTAGCCATCGACAATGTCTTCGGCCTGGCTGTCAGCTCGATTCTGTCGCAGATTGTATGGTGGTTCGGTATCCACAATACCGCGGTAACCTCCATGCTGGAGCCGCTGATGTACGCCAACCTGGCCACCAACTCTGCCGCTTACGCAGCAGGTACCGCCGCTACCGCCCTTCCGACCGTATGGACCGAGTCCCTGTGGTGGAACTTCATGGTAACCGGTGGTTCCGGAGCCACTCTGGTCGTTGCGTTCCTGCTGCTGAAGAGTAAATCCAAGCAGATGAAGACGGTCGGAAAACTGGCTGTCATTCCCGCTCTTTTCAACATCAACGAGCCGATTATTTTCGGTCTTCCTATTGTATTGAACCCTCTGTTTCTGATACCATTTATCTGTGCCCAGACCCTCAACGGCGTCGCTGCTTACCTGTGCATGGATATCGGACTGGTAAACCGCACCTTCGTATACCCGGGCTGGAATATTCCGACCCCCATCGCGCAGTTCCTGGCAACCATGGACTGGAGAGCAGTCGTGCTTGCACTGGTGCTTCTGGTTGTGGACGGTCTGATTTACTACCCGTTCCTGAAGGTCTGGGAGCGTCAGAAAATTGAAGAAGAAAATGCGGAAGAAGGAGGCGAAAACGCATGAGAATCTTACTTGTTTGTAACGCCGGTATGAGTACCGGAATCATGCAGCTGAAGCTGGAGGAGGAGGCCAAAAAGGCCGGTGTGGATGCTTCAATCGAAGCGATGCCTATCTCCGACATCGAGCAGAATCTGGATGGGACCGACGCCATCCTGCTGGGACCGCAGGTCCGGTTCGCGGAAAAGGATATCAAAAAGATGGTAAATGATTCCGTTCCGGTCATGGTCATCGAGGTACAGGACTTCGGCATGATGCGCGCGGATTGCGTATGGACGAAGCTGCAGGATAAAATGAAAGGCTAAAATTCTGTCTCTTACTCCTTAAATAACAGGAAGAAATCCAGGTACGGGTTTCTTCCTGTTTTCGATCAAAATCCGTATAAAACCCGATAATTTTTTTCTTGATCTCTTTTCCCCACCGCGTTACTATAAAAAAGATTTCTGATGCTTACTAAGCTTCTTAGAAAAGGAGACTTTGCTTTTATGTTAGATTTGACAGAAGACCGCCCCTTTCGGGCCTTGCTTGTATTTGCACTTCCGGTGATCGGCGGTAATTTATTTCAGCTTTTCTATACCCTGGCGGATTCCGTCATCGTGGGACGGACTCTGGGTGCAGACGCACTGGCTGCAGTCGGTGCCACCAGCATGATCGTATACTTCGTGCTCTGCTTTATCCAGGGCTTTACCAATGGCTTCGGGATCTGCCTGGGGCAGCGGTTCGGTGCGAAGGATACCGAAGGAATGCGGCACAGTGTGGCAG
>CAVKIR010000264.1:0-2778 GCA_963656395.1 Prevotella sp. CAG:279 | reverse complement strand
GGTGCTGCTGGCTGTCACCGTGTCGGGCCTCATCTACAATCTGGGCCTGCTGGCCGGTCCCTGGTTCGAGGGAAAAATGGCGGCCTGCCTCATCGATATTTTAAATAGAAAGAAGTTCTTTTCCGATATGCTGGCCCTGGTGCTGGCCTACGTGTGCGCCATCGGCGTGGTGCAGAGTTCCCGCTATATCAAGCGCTTCTACGTGCGCCGCTTCGCCAACAATGTGAATCGACGGATGAAGCATACGCTCTACGGAAGTCTTCTGCAGAAAAGCCGCCGGGCACTGTCTGAGGAGGGAGCCGGGGCTGTGATGACCAAGGCCATCCTGGACGTGGATGACTGCGCTGAGGGCATGCGGAAGTTTACGACGGAAATCTTCGACACGGGCGTGGCCCTGCTGGCCTACGCGGGCATGCTGCTCTTCTACGACTGGCGGCTGGCCCTCATCAGTATGATTTTCCCGCCGGTCTCTTATTTCATTGCGGAGAAAATGAAGGTCATCGTGCAGCGGACCGGCGCGGCCTATAAGGAGCAGTCCGGGGCTTTAAGCGCCGCCACCCTGGACCGCGCTGCCAACGCCGTCACCTACCGGGTCTTCGGCTGCGAGCAGGAACGCACTGACGCTTACGAGGCGAATCTTTCCGCCTACGAGCGCTCCGCCGTCCGGGCCAATATCTGGAACGCTTCCCTGCCGCCCCTTTACCGTATTATCTCCATGGCGGCATTGGTCTTCATCCTGTATTTCGGCGGCCGCAATGTGCTGGGCCAGGGCTGGACGGCCTGGGATATCGCGGCCTTCACTACCTTTATCGCCTGCTTTACCAGGCTTGCGGTGAAGTCCTCCGGCGCGGCCAAGCTCTTCAACGCGGTACATAAGGCACAGGTATCCTGGAAACGCATCAAACCTCTCATGTATGCGCCGGAGACGCCCGACACGCCGGAGACAGGCGCGCCTGCCGCCCTCTCTGTACAGGGCCTTGGCTTCGCCTATCCGGGAAATGAAGCGCTGTTTTCCGATGTCTCCTTTGCCGCGAAGCCCAGTCAGATCATCGGCGTCACCGGGCCGGTGGCCTGCGGAAAATCCTCCCTTGGCAAGTCCTTCCTCTGCGAATATCCCTACCAGGGCAGCATCCGCCTGGGAAATGAGGAGCTTGCGGAAATGGAGGAACGGACCCGGCTTGGAGAAATCGGGTATCTGGGACATGACCCGGAGCTTTTTAACGATACCATCGAACAAAATATCCTGCTGGGAGATAAAGGCGACGCCTGGGAATATCTGCGGCTGGTCTGCCTGGATAAAGAAATTCAGGAAATGCCGGATGGCATCAAGACTCTTGTAGGAAATGGCGGTGTCCGGCTCTCCGGCGGCCAGGCACAACGGCTGGCGCTTGCGCGGACACTCTGTCATAAGAAGCCCGTTCTCATTCTGGACGATCCCTTTTCGGCTCTGGATCGGAATACGGAGCGGCGGATTTTCGAAAATCTGAGAGTTTACGCAGCGGATACTGTGGTGCTTGTGATTTCCCATCGTCTGTATCTTTTTTCGGAAATGGATCAGGTTATCTGGCTGAATGAAGGACGCGCGGTCGTAGGAAGCCACGAAGAAGTGAAAGATAAAGTGCCGGAATATGCACAGCTGATTTCCATGGAAGAAGAAACAGAGTGCAAACCTGCAAAAGAACTGAACGTTCAAACACATAGAACTACGAATTTTACTAATAACAAGCAGACGGCTTCTGATATAGAAGCATCCGTAAAAAATAAGCAAGGACAGGAGGTATAAAATCATGCAATATACAAAAAAAGCTAGCCAGACAACCTCCGTCCGCCAAATCATCCTCGCCACTCTGGCGCAGCACCGGCTCCTGGCCTTTGGCATCCTGCTCTCGGTCTGCGGAGCCATTCTGACCGCTCTGGTGCCGCCACTGGTACTGGGGCGCGTCATCGATACGCTGACTCTGGGAACCATGCCTTCCCTGCTTCTGATTCTGCTCTATTTCGCCATGCTGGCCCTGACCGGGCTCCTGGAATCCGCCCGCGAGGGCCTGCTGACGGTCTGCGGACAGCGGATTACCCACGCCCTTCGGAGCCGTCTGATGGCCAAATTCGTGCGGCTTTCCGCCGAGGAGCTGAACCGGCAGGAGCCGGGCGCTGTGGTGTCCCGCTTCGTGGGTGACGTGGACACGGTGGAGAATCTCTTTACCTCCGGCATCATCAGTATGTTCGCGGACACCTGCAAGATCTTAAGCATTCTGGCGGTCATCTGGTTCCAGAACAAGGGCCTGGCGTTTCTGTTCCTGCTCCTGCTGCCCCTGCTGTTCGCCTTTACCCGCCATGTGCAGAAAAATATGCTGACCGCCCAGATCGAAAACCGACGTGCTGTCAGCCGCGCCTCCGCCCATGTCCCGGAAACCCTCCGCAATATCCGCACCATCCATGTACTCGGCAAAGAGCGCTACATGGAGCAGCAGTATGACCGCTACATCGGCGCCAGCTACCGGGCCATGGAACGGACCAACTTCTATGACGCCATCTACTCTCCGGTCATCCTGATTCTGAACGCCATCGTGGTGGCGCTGGTCATGCTTTTATCTGCCTCCGGCAGTCCCCGGGTACTGACGCTCTTTGGCATGTCTGCCGGTACCGCTGTGGCGGTCATGAACTATATTTCCCAGATCTTCTCCCCGGTGGAAAGTCTGGGCATGGAGATTCAGACTATTCAGTCGGCGGTGGCAGGCCTTCACCGGATTCAGGAGTTTTTCGGGCTGTCGGAAAAAG
>CAVKIR010000263.1:0-2804 GCA_963656395.1 Prevotella sp. CAG:279 | reverse complement strand
CGGCGATTTCGCGGCCGGCGCCGGTCTCTCGGTGACGGAGCAGATCGCAGATGCCAAAAAGCGCCTCGCCGGCAAGCGGCCGGTTCAGCGCTATATCGCTTATTTTCAAGCATATACGAATACCTACGCGCCCATCGAACACCTGCGGAAGATTTTTACAGAGGCCATCGCCCAGCCGGACATTGCCGTGCTTTCCATCGCCACCCGGCCGGACTGTCTGGGTCCGGAGGTGCTCTCCCTTCTTCGGGAGCTGAATCAGGTGAAGCCTGTCTGGGTGGAGCTGGGACTGCAGACCATGCATGAGGAGACGGCCGTCTTTATCCGGCGCGGCTATCCCCGCTCCGTCTTTGATGAGGCCATGGAGAACCTGCGCGCCATCGGCATCGAGACAGTGGTGCATGCGATCCTGGGGCTTCCCGGGGAGACCCCGGAAATGATCCTCGACACCGTCCGGTATATCAATGCCTCCGGTGCAGACGGCATCAAGCTGCAGCTTCTCCATATCCTAAAGGGTACGGATCTGGCCGCCTGTTATCAACATACCGGCTTTCACGTATTGACCATGGAGGAATATGTGGATCTCGTGATTCATTGTCTCGAGGTGGCCCGTCCGGATCTCATCATTCACCGCCTCACCGGAGACGGCCCGAAGGAACTGCTGATCGCACCCCTGTGGAGTCAGGCGAAGCGGCAGGTCCTGAATACGATTCAAAAGGAGCTGAAAATCCGCAACACCTATCAGGGGCGGCTCTATCTTCCCGATACCCCTGCCATCACAGAACAGAAAGGGTAACTGCCATGTCAGAGACTTTGACCTTATATAAATTGATGCTTCTCTATACCTTGGATCGCGTGAGCTTTCCCTTAAGCAACGGGCAGCTCTCGGAATTCATGCTGGACAAGGAATATACGGATTACTTCACCGTACAGACGGCTCTGTCCGAGCTTTTGGAGGCTGATTTTCTCCAAATGAGAACCGTTCGCAATACCACCCTTTATTCCATCACCGATGAGGGCGAGCGAACCTTAGGCTTCTTCAAAGAAAAACTCTCCCCGGAGATCCGGGAAGAGATCGATACATATCTGAAGGAACACCGCTATGAGCTGCGAAGCGAGCTCGATCTGCCGACAGCTTCCTATCCGAACGGCCACGGCGAGTATGCCGCCCGCCTAAGGGTTATGGAGAAGGGAACGGCTCTTCTGGATCTCACACTGACTGTCCCCACCAAGGAGCAGGCCGATTCCATCTGCGCCAACTGGAGCGGCAAGAGTCAGCAGATCTACGCTTATCTCATGCAGAAGCTGCTGTAGATGCGCTTATCTCTTATCAAATAGGGTATAATATTGCACCCACTGATAATTCTCGATCTGCTGCTCGTATTCGCTCTCCGTCCAGAGGTCATGCCAGCCTCCGTCCGCAGCCATATAGCCGGCGATATTGAAGACCGGCATCTCCTCTCTCTGGTTCAGCAGGAACGTATCATAGGCCGAAAGGTTCAGGCCGGCATACTTCGCAGTCAGCATTCCCAGATAATTCGTACTGATGACATCTTCTCCTTCTGCATTCCGCTTCGCGTAATCCTCGGAAATCTCATAATTGCTCCAGATAAAATAGGGAACCATATAGAGCTTCTCCGTCGCGGCAAGCTCCGTCTCCCCATCCTCTCGTCCGGCCTCCTGCAGCTTTGTCTCGAATTCTGAATTCAGTGCAGGCTGATGGTCGCCAAAGAAGCAGAGAATTACCGGCTCCTCCACCTGCTCAAAATAGGAAATGAGATAGGCGAGAGCCTGATCCGATTTGGCAAGCAGGGATTCATACATCTGCAGGTCTGTATATGCGCTGTATTCCTCATCGATGTCTACGATTTCCTCTTCCTGCAATTCGCCGATGGCATCGTATCCGCCATGATTCTGCATGGTCACGTTGAAGATAAAGCTCGGCTCCGTCTGGGCTTCAAAAACCTCGATCAGCTTCTGATAATCTCCCAGATCCGACACTCTGTTCCATATGGTTCTCTCGCTGTCCTCGAATGCATCTATGGACAGGAATTCATCAAAGCCAAGCTTCGTATAGACAGTACTTCTGCGCCAGTTATTCGCATTTTCCGGATGCATGGCAATGGTATGATAGCCCTGTTCCTTTAAAAATGACACCATAGAGGTCACATTGGTCATATCAAAGGCGGAATAGGGGTTGATGCCGTTCGTATAGGCCATGGAATTGCCGGTCAGATACTCAAACTCCGTCGTCGAGGTTCCGCCGCCCCTGGTCGACACATAATCCCATCCGTATTCGACGGTATGGGGATCGTCCTGCAGGGAAAGCAGAAAAGAAAGATCGTTTTCCGTACAAGAAAGCAGAGCAACGGCGCTGAGGTTGCTGAAGCTCTCATTCATAATCGCAATAATCGTCGGTTTTACATCGGGAGACTCCTCCTGCTCCGCATCCGCAGCCTCTTCGAGAAGCTGCTCGGCCTCCCGCCTCGTATATCCCTCCGGCTTGCTGATCCGCATCCGCTGGCAAAAGGAGATGAAGGCCGGCATGAAGCCGGTGGCCTTATAGGTATTCGCCTGCCACCAGAAATCGATGCCGATCTGGTAGCTATCTGCGAAGTCATAGCATCCGACCCAAATGACCAGAGCCGCTATTGCACCGACAGCCCCGCACCTTCGCATCCGAATCTGCTTCTTCGTAAATTCCCTTTTCAGGACACCGGAATCACCCAGCGCACCTGTAAAGGTCAGCAGGAAAAACAGGATGAGAAAGGTAAGGGAAAGCTCCTCTGCCGCCTGCAGGGTATACC
>CAVKIR010000262.1:0-2822 GCA_963656395.1 Prevotella sp. CAG:279 | reverse complement strand
ATCATGTTCATACGCAGCCTGACAGCAAGTGTCTGGCTGCTGTTTGAACTGTAACGTACCTCGTTCCAGTAAATGCACGGCAGAGAAATGCTCTGTACAGTACATAGGTTTTATATTATAATAGGTAGAAAATGCGATCTGCGACAGCCTTCGACCGATTTCCCGGCTTCGCTCCTGTATAATTTAAAAAAATCTTTAAAGGAGCCTGCCATGCAGAAAGAATATCTGATCGAAACGCGCGCTGTCGCGGATGAAAAAGGAACCCTGCTGAACCTGCGCTATTATCTCATCAAGGAAGAACGGTCCGGTTCGCCCCTTCCTCTGTACCGGATTCGCATTACGAAATCATTTTCCGGAAATCCGTGTATCGAGGAGGTTCGAAGCACACCGCCCGTATCGACTTCCGAAAGTCGGGCGCGTTCCCTGCTTTCCTCTCTCATTCGGAATGCGGTCACTCCCGTCTGCCTTCTGGAAATTCTGGATGATATGATGCTGTGATGCCGGGATCGGGCAGGCTTCCTGAAAGGAATTTCATGTCAGAGACCTATTATTTTGCATATCAGGGTGGCAGCGGAGAGATCGTGGAAAAGAAATCCCGCTTTATTGCGACGATCTCCCCCATCTCCTCGGAGGAGGAGGCCCTGCGCTTTATCGAACAGACGAAAAAACAGTACTGGGACGCCCGGCACAATTGTACCGCCTTTACCCTGGGCAGCCGTCACCAGCTCACCCGCTGCAGCGATGACGGGGAGCCGGCAGGCACGGCGGGACGCCCCATGCTGGATGTCCTCTTAAAAGAAAATATCCACGACGTGGTCGTGGTCGTCACCCGCTACTTCGGCGGAACCCTACTCGGCACCGGCGGCCTCGTGCGGGCTTACTCCAAAGCGGTACAGGCAGGTCTGGCTTCCTCCGTCATTCTGGAGCGCCTAAGCGGTGTCCGTCTGGAGATCGCGGCTGACTACGGTGACCTGGGGAAAATCCAATACCTGATGGGAGAGCAGAAGATTCCCATCCTGCATGCTTCCTATACAGATTCTGTCTCTCTGGAAGCTCTGGTTCCGGCTTCCCTTCTGGAATCCTTCTGTCAGGATCTGACGGAAGGTACCGCCGGAAGAGCTCTTCTGACCAAGGGTGATGCCTGCTCCTATGCGCTTCATCAGGGAGAAGTACTGCTCTTTGACGGGGAGGACAGACTATGAGGTTCCCATCTGTAAGATCGAGACTTCTTCTTCCGGTTCTACTCGTGACCCTGGGGCTTTTCACCTGCTTTGGTATTCTTCTCTTCTGGAAATACCGGAGCGAACGACCCGCCGCGGCTATCCGACAGCTTCGCATCAATGAGATCTGCACGGTGAACCCGGGCACAGAGATCGGGGAAGCCACCACCTATGAAGACTACATCGAGCTCTTTAATCCCACCGATGAAACCATTTCCCTGGGAGAGCTCTGCCTGTCTGATAATCCCAAGCACTACGATCTGGCTCCGCTTCCGGATATCACGATAGATCCCCACGGCTTTCTCTGTATCTATGCCGTCGGACCTGAGGGCGGTTCCCCAGAAGGAGAGCCCTCCGTTCCGCTCTCTATCTCCGCCGGGGAGACGATTACACTTTCCTGGAAGCATCAGGGAGACAGCGGCATCACGACCTCCCTTCTCGTAGACAGTGTCACGCTTCCCTCTACTCTGCGAGCCGGAGCCGTCTATGCCCGCACCGAAGATGGCGGCGAGACCTTTGAGCAGCTGCAGCCCTCTCCCGGAAGCTCGAACCGGACGGCGACTGCTGTCCCGGAGGCTCCCACGATAGAGACTGCCAGCGGCTTCTATGAAGAGGACGTTACGGTCACCATCACGGCGGATCCGGATCTGACGATCCGCTATACGCTGGACGGCAGCGACCCCACCTTAGACTCGCCGGAATATACCGCTCCGCTGACGCTTCAGGATCCCAGCGAGCAGCCGGATCTCTACGCATCCCGAACCGATATTACCGAGGAGGACAGCGGCTATCTCGCTCCGGAGACTCCGGTAGATAAGGCTGTGGTTCTGCGGGCAGCAGCCTTTGACTCCCATGGCGGCATCAGCAATACCGTCACCGCTACTTATTTTCTGGATTTCGATGAAAAGGAGGGCTATGCGGGAGCGGCCACTCTCTCCCTGGTCACCGACCCCGACAATCTCTTTTCCTCTGAGGAAGGAATCTACGTCCGCGGTGCCCTCTACGACGATGCCATCGATGCGGGTCTCATCTATAACGGCCTGCCCTGGTCTTACCTGACCGACTACATGAACTACTATCTGGAGGGCAAAAGCTCTGAGCGGGCCGCCCATGTCCAGCTCTTTGATACAGCCCACAGTCTGACCCTCAGTCAGGACTGCGGCATCCGCATCCGCGGAAATGAGTCACGTCATTTCCCGCAAAAGAGTTTTACATTATTTTCCAGAAAAAGATATGAGAAATCCACCTTTGATCCGGTTCTTTTTGACACGGATATCTCTTATCCCAACCTGATCTTAAGCTGCAGCCGCACCTTGAAGAAGGTCTTCTTCTTCAGCCTGGTGTCCGACCGTGATGTAGCCGTCCAGCAATATCTTCCCTGTCAGGTCTTTCTCAACGGCGAATACTGGGGCATGTACTACCTGATGGAAAAATATTCTGCTGAATATCTGGCCGGACATTACGATGTGGTGCAGGACAATACGCTCCTGATCAAGGACACCCGCTATGTCGAGGACGGAGATTACGAAGCCATTCAGAATTACCGCGATCTCCGCGACTTCCTGAGCGAGGCTGATTTCTCGGATCCGGAGAAGTATCAGG
>CAVKIR010000261.1:0-2823 GCA_963656395.1 Prevotella sp. CAG:279 | reverse complement strand
GCATTGACCTGATCATCGATGATACCCCGGAGGCAGTCATTTTGTCAGGCTTTGACCCCATTCGCCGCGAAGTGGCAAGGATTGCGCTGGAAAAGCTCATTGTAGACGGACGAATTCATCCGGCTCGCATCGAAGAGATGGTAGAGAAGGCGCAGAAGGAAGTGGAGACCAAGATTCGAGAGGAAGGCGAGGCTGCCCTTCTCGAGGTCGGTGTTCACGGAATTCATCCCGAGTTGGTAAAGCTTCTGGGCAGAATGAAGTTCCGAACCAGCTATGGTCAGAATGCACTCAAGCATTCCATCGAAGTTGCACACCTGGCTGGCCTTCTGGCCGGAGAGATTGGTGTGGATGTCCGGATGGCAAAGCGCGCCGGACTGCTTCATGACATCGGTAAATCCATTGACCATGAGGTGGAGGGATCGCATATCCAGATTGGTGCCGATCTGTGCAGAAAGTACAAAGAATCACAGATTGTTATCAATGCAGTAGAATCACATCATGGAGATACGGAACCGACATCCCTGATCGCGTGTCTGGTACAGGCAGCAGATACCATTTCCGCAGCCCGTCCGGGTGCCCGCAGAGAGACGTTGGAGACGTATACAAATCGCTTAAAACAGTTAGAGGATATCGCCAATGGTTTCAAGGGCGTAGACAAGTCTTTTGCAATTCAGGCAGGCCGAGAGATTCGGGTAATGGTAGTTCCGGATCAGGTGGATGACGCCGGTATGGTACTTCTGGCAAGAGATATTTCCAAGCAGATAGAGGCTGAGTTGGAATATCCGGGTCAGGTAAAGGTAAGCGTTATCCGCGAAAGCAGAGTAACAGATTACGCAAAATAAAAAGACAAAGGATGTCGCGAAGCGGCATCCTTTATTAAATGGAACACTTAGTGACGGGAAGTTGCCTTAACAAGAGCCAAAAGGAGGTATTGCATATGGCAGAGATAGGATTCATCGGTATGGGGAACATGGGCTATGCCCTTTTGAAGGGGCTGCTGAAAGAATTTCCGGCAGAAAAACTGATTTTTACAGCGAAGACAGCGGATACACGGCTGCGCGTTCATGCGGAGACACAGGTGCTGTATACAGAATCAAATGCAGAATGCGCGAATAACTGTAAATATCTTGTACTGGCAGTGAAGCCCCAGTATTATCCCGCAGTATTAAAGCAGATCCGGTATGCTGTGGAACCGAAGCATGTGATCATTTCCCTGGCACCGGGAATCACCATTGCCAGCCTGAAGGAGAGCTTAGGGTCTGACAGGAGAATCGTGCGGGCCATGCCCAATACCCCGGCTCTGATCGGCGAGGGAATGACCGGGTTATCCTATGAGGCAGAGGAATTTGATCAGGAAGAAATCGATATGGTGCATCGAATCTTCGGCGCAGTGGGTAAGTATGCAGATGTGGAGGAACGCCTCATGAGTGCAGTGGTCTGCGCCAGCGGCAGTTCTCCGGCCTATGTATATCAGTTCATCGAGGCGCTGGCAGACGGCGCAGTTCAGTTCGGCCTTCCGAGAGCCCAGGCCTATACCTTTGTCGCCCAGGCGGTTGCAGGAGCAGCGAAGATGGTACTGGAGACCGGGGAGCATCCGGGCGCACTCAAAGACAAGGTGTGCTCACCTGGCGGTACGACTATTGCGGGCGTGGCAGCTCTGGAGGACGCAGGATTCAGGGGAGCGGTGCTGAAGGCCTGCAAGGCCTGCTTTGAAAAATCCGAAGGAATTCGGTAGCTTATTTTAAAAGATCATTGATTTTCCTTTGGTTTCTGACTATAATGTAAGTTACAGGCTTGCCGCCAAAATACAGGAGCAGGCGAATTGTGACAGGGTGAAGCAAAAACTGAGGGGCATATAGATAGATGGAACAAGAGATTAAAGGATTCATGTCTTATTTGCATAATGTAAAGAAGACATCCCGGAATACGGAGCTTTCTTATCAGAGAGATCTGATGAAAATGATGCATTTTCTCCGGAAACAGAAGGTGGAGGATGCAAAAGAGGTTACAGAGACGACCTTGAATTCCTACATTCTGGATTTGGAAAAAAATGGAATGTCCGCAGCGACGGTATCCAGAAATATCGCGTCCATGAAGGGGTTTTATCTGTATCTTTGGAAGGAAGGAAGCATTACCTCCGATCCGGCGGAGAATCTGAAAGCCCCCAAGGTAGAGAAGAAGCTCCCTGAGATTCTGTCTGTAGAGGAGATGGAGCGTCTTCTGCAGCAGCCGGGAGACCGAACCAGCAAGGGACTTCGGGATACTGCGATGCTGGAGCTTCTGTATGCCACCGGTATCCGCGTGACGGAGCTAATTTCCCTGAAGATGGATGATGTGAACTGGAAGCTGGACTATATCGTATGCCGGGATCGGAACAAGGAGCGGATCATTCCCTTCGGACCAAAGGCAAAGAAGGCACTGGAACAATATCTTGCGAAGGCCCGCGGCCAGCTCATCGGTGAGAAAAAGTGCGACATGCTGTTCCCGAATTGCTCCGGAGAGGGCATGAGCCGACAGGGGTTCTGGAAGCTTCTGAAGCAGTATGTGAAGCAGGCGGGCATCGAGATGGAGATTACACCTCATACGCTGCGCCATTCCTTTGCAGCCCATCTGGTAGAGAACGGTGCGGATCTGCATATGGTACAGGAGATGCTGGGACACTCGGATATCTCCACGACTATGATGTATGCGGTCAGAGCGCGGGAGATGTACGCGAAATCACATCCGAGAGGATGAAATGTAACTATTCAGTACAGCCCGAAGCACTCGCTGCTGAGGGCGTATGAAAATGAATTGGGAGTGCAAAATCCCATCGGCGAAGCC
>CAVKIR010000260.1:708-2823 GCA_963656395.1 Prevotella sp. CAG:279 | reverse complement strand
ACGTGACTGGACCTATGAGGAATGAAAGATGAAAATGTAAAAAAATTGAAAAGACTCTAAAAGAACTGTGAAAGTCATTGACATCGACGGTATGCATGGTAAGATCAAACCTATATAACATTTTGATAGAATGGTAGGAAGGTCAAAAGGGTGAACGAATGTTCGGATATATAGAATGCAACCGTTCGAAACTTTTGAAGGAAGAGCAGGAGCGATACAGAAGTATCTATTGCGGACTTTGCAGAAACTTAAAAATGAGATATGGGGAACTGGAGCGGATGAGCCTAAGCTACGATATGACTTTTGTGATTCTGTTCCTTTCTTCTTTATATGAGCCGAAGGAGGAAATGACGGATTTTCGCTGCGGCGTCCATCCGCTGCACCCTCGTTTCAGTGCGGAAAACTGCTTTACCGAATACGCGGCGGATATGACCGTGGCCTTGGCCTACTATAAGGCTCTGGATGACTGGAAGGATGAGAAAAAGGCCGGCAGGCGCTGGTACGGCGAAAGGCTGAAGAAGGCTTATGCGCAGGTGCAGCAGGCCTATCCGCGTCAATGCAAGGCCATTACCGACAGCCTCCGGGAGCTGGATTTTATCGAACAGGCACCGGGGGCCAATGCAGATCAAGCCATCAATTGTTCCGGGAAGATGCTCTCGGAGCTCTTTGTATACAAAGAAGATTTCTGGAGCAACAGTCTGCGGGTCTTTGGCTATGAGCTGGGCCGCTTCATCTATCTTATGGATGCGACCATGGATTACAAGAAGGATCGGAAGACAGGAAATTACAATCCGTTGTTCGAGATGCAGAAGAAGCCGGAGGAGATGGAACCGATTCTGGAGCTTCCTCTGGGCAATGCCATGGAGGTCTTCGAGAAGCTTCCTCTGGTGCAGGATGCACACCTTCTCCGCAATATTCTCTACGGCGGTGTCTGGCAGCAGTACTATGCGAAAATACGGGGAAAGGAGAAAATGGATGGTTGAGGATCCGTACAGGGTACTGGGGCTCTCTCGGGATGCCACCAGGGACCAGATAAAGAAGGCCTACCGGCAGAAGGCGAAATTATACCATCCCGATCTCCATCCGGATGACCCGCAGGCGGCGGAGAAAATGAACGAAATCAATGAGGCCTACGATATGCTGAACAATCCGGAGAAATACAGGCAGCAGAAGCCCTTTGAAAACAGCTCCTGCGGCGACTTCGGCAGCTTCGAGGATTTCTTTGGATTCTGGGGTATGCGCATGGGACCGGAGCGGCCTCACAAGGTCTCTGCAGACAGTGAGATGATGCGTCAGGCCGTAGATTTCATCAATATGGGAAAATATCAGTTTGCAGATGCGGTACTGAACGGTATCCCCGGTGCCGAGCGAAATGCCCGTTGGTATTACCTGAGTTCCCTTGCAAATTACGGCCTGAATCAGCAGATGCTGGCTGTGACGCAGATTCAGAAGGCTCTGCAGCTGGAGCCGAACAACGCGCTCTACCGGAGAACGCTTCAAAGCTTCCGCTACGCAGAAAGTGTATACAACCGGAACAGCCGGAATTACCAGCGGGAGGCAGAGGGCATGGATAAGCTTTGCAGAAGCTTCTGCCTCGCGCAGCTCTTTTGCCTGCTCTGCAGGTGCTGAGAGCCGTCACTGTGCTTCACTGATGCAGAAAAACCTCTTCATTTTCGGCAGCAGCCTTCCCAGAAGTGCGTAAACCGAATAGGCCAGGAGACCCAGCGCAAAGGCCAGGGCTGTCCACTGAAGCCATTTACACACGTATTCCACCCAGCTTCGCTCCAGAGCTTCCATCCAGCAGTCATTTCTGTAAAAGCTCTGAAAGAACGTATTTTCATGAATGAAATACGTCATCAGCGAAGACTTTCCCAGAAAATTAATGATACGGTTATAGGGGATGCGCCATCTGCGAAACAGTTCAAAAATGCATAGGGCGAGAATGACTACAGTAAAATCGTAATTCGTTACACCCTGAACACTTTGAATAAAATTTCCCTGCGAGGCAGATTTAAAATAATCATCGATACTCTTGGAAAGGATGTTATACGCCGACAAAAATCGGATTCCGTAGGTCGCGGCGATGATCAGAAAAAACGTATAGGCTCTTACTTT
>CAVKIR010000260.1:0-698 GCA_963656395.1 Prevotella sp. CAG:279 | reverse complement strand
TACCGCGCGATATAGCCGCGGGCCAAAAAGAAGAAAACGCCGATAAAAAGGGTTCGAAACTCACTCATCAGACTGTCCAGCATTCTTCCTGTCCAGCCGATTTCTGTGACGGCCAGAAGCGTAAACAGGAGGGAGCAAAACTGTGTACGTGTAAGCTTTGCCGTAAAGTCATTCAGGAATACCCGGGCGATGACGATTACAATCAGATAATAGCCGACGAACCACCACTCATTGTTAAAAAGTCCCATGGTGGCAGTTTCCCAATAGCGCGTCTCATCCCGGAAGAAATTGATCCAGACACAATATGCGATCATCAGTACAAGAGTGGCAAATCCAAGCTGCAGCAATAATTTTCGCGAGATTTTTCCGGTATCAATGTGATCGTTCGCATTCATGAAATATCCGGAAATCAACATAAAAAGGCAGTTTCCGATTATTCCCAGCGGAATTCCGAACTCAAAAAGAAACAGTCGCCGATAGATCTTTGGCAGGGCAAACCATTCATTGTCTGCCGTCAGAATCGGCTGTGGGCCGTGAATCTGAATGTGAACGAGAATGATCATAATAATTGCCAGAACCCGCAGCAGTTCAAAATTTGATAGTCGTTTTGTTTTTTCCATCCCTTTTTCTCCCCTTCGTTACTAAAAAGTATAGGTTTTTGTAAACCTGCTTTTAAGAAAGCACTTGTAACATGTTAC
>CAVKIR010000259.1:0-2824 GCA_963656395.1 Prevotella sp. CAG:279 | reverse complement strand
CGCCCAGATCACACATATAGCCAAACTGCTTCGCCTTTGTCGAACCGATATCAAAAAAGGTATAGGTATGACCCAGAATCTGCTTCTCTTCCCCGTCTGCCACCGGAACCAGATGCACCCGGTCTCCGATGCGCTTACTCTCCTTCCCGTTCAGCAGCATCCCGGCCAGCGTCTGCAGCATCTCTGTCAGCTCTTTGCGCGCATAGACATAAGCCTCCCCCTGGTATGTTCCGGCATTCATATGCTGGCAGATGACGCGCAGCATCCAGATAATTCCCATGACGTGATCGATGTGCTTGTGGGTTACGAAGATATGATGGATGTCGTTTACGTCGATTCCGGCCTTCTTAAGACGTGCCAGGATCTCGCTTCCCCCGCCTCCGTCTACCAGAAAATGGCCTTCTTCGCTGCTTATGACATAACAGGTATTATAGCATTCCGTCACCAGCGCATTGCCGGTTCCGAGCATGGTAAGCTTCATAGGAAATTCCTCACTTTTTCGCATTTTCCTTTCTATCTTATCAGAATGACATTCGGTTGACAAGCTGATCCTAAAAAAAGCCGTATCACAGAGAACTTCTGTGATACGGCCTGTCTTTCGCATCCTGTGATCCTTATTTCCGGCTCAGATACTCGTGAATACCCTTTGCAGCCTCTTTACCGGCGCCCATAGCCAGGATAACGGTAGCAGCGCCTGTGACAGCGTCACCGCCTGCGAATACGCCTTCCTTGGAGGTAGCACCTGTCTCTTCGGATGCAACGATACATTTTCTCTTGTTGATCTCCAGACCCTTGGTGGTGGAGGAAATCAGCGGGTTCGGGGAGGTTCCCAGGGACATGATAACGGTATCGACATCGATATCGAACTCCGACCCCTCTACCTCTACCGGGCGTCTTCTTCCGGAAGCATCCGGCTCACCGAGCTCCATGCGAATGCAGCGGATACCCTTTACCCAGTCGTTCTCATCCTGAAGAATCTCTACCGGGTTGGTCAGCAGATCGAAGATGATGCCCTCTTCCTTAGCGTGATGTACCTCTTCCTTACGTGCCGGGAGCTCTTCCTCGGAACGACGGTAGATGATATGCACCTCAGCGCCCAGACGCAGTGCTGTACGGGCAGCGTCCATCGCTACGTTACCGCCGCCGACTACGGCTACCTTCTTGCCGTGGTAGATCGGGGTATCATAGTGCTCATCAAAGGCCTTCATCAGGTTATTTCTGGTCAGGAACTCATTGGCAGAGAACACACCGCAGGCTGTCTCGCCCGGGATTCCCATGAACTTCGGAAGTCCTGCACCGGAACCGATGAATACAGCGTCGAAGCCTTCGTCCTCCATCAGCTGATCGATGGTAACGGACTTGCCGATGATTACGTCGGTCTCGATCTTCACGCCGAGAGACTTCACATTCTCTACCTCCGGAAGTACGACGCCGTCCTTCGGAAGACGGAACTCCGGAATACCATATACCAGTACGCCGCCTGCCTTGTGCAGTGCCTCAAAGATGGTTACATCGTAGCCCAGCTTTGCCAGGTCGCCTGCACAGGTCAGACCTGCCGGGCCGGAACCGATGACTGCTACCTTCTTGCCGTTCTTCTCTGCTGCGGCCTGCGGCTTGATGCCCTGCTCTCTCGCCCAGTCAGCCACAAAACGCTCCAGCTTACCGATGGAAACTGCCTCACCCTTGATACCGCGGATGCAGCGTCCCTCACACTGGCTCTCCTGGGGACAAACACGTCCGCAGATAGCCGGGAGTGCGGAAGACTCGCTGATGACGCCATAAGCCTTTCCGAAATCTCCTTCTTTTACTGCTGCGATGAAATCCGGAATATGAATCTGTACCGGGCAGCCTTCCATACATTTTGCTTTCTTACATCCGAGACATCTCTCAGCCTCTTCCACTGCCTCATCCTTATTATAGCCAAGGCAAACCTCATCGAAGTTCGTCGCACGAACCTTCGGATCCTGTTCTCTTACCGGAACCTTCTTTAATACGTCAGCCATTACTTGTCACCTCCGCAATTTCCACATCCGCCGTGATGTGTCTTTCCTTCCTTATATGCAAGCATGCGGCGGCCTTCCTCTGTCTTATACATAGCTGCACGCTTCATCGCCTGATCGAAATCGATCTTATGACCGTCGAACTCCGGTCCGTCTACACAGGCGAATTTCACCTCGTCGCCTACTACTACACGACAGGCTCCGCACATACCGGTTCCGTCTACCATGATCGGGTTCATGCTGACGATGGTCGGGATGCCCAGCTTCTTCGTGGTCAGACAGGCGAATTTCATCATGATCATCGGTCCGATGGCTACACAGAGGTCATAGTGATGTCCTTCGCTTACCAGCTTCTCGAGCATAGCGGTACCGACACCCTTGAAGCCGTAGCTTCCGTCGTCTGTACACAGGTACAGGTTGCCGACCTTGCTCATCTCCTCTTCCATGATCAGGATGTCCTTGGAACGGGCACCGATGATAATGTCGCACTCAATGCCGTGCTCATGCAGCCATTTTGCCTGCGGATAGACCGGAGCAGTACCGACACCGCCTGCGATGAAGATGACCTTCTTCTTCTTTACTTCCTCAAAATCATCGGTCACCAGCTCGGACGGACGTCCCAGCGGTCCTACGAAGTCAAGGAAATAATCTCCTTCTTTCAGGTCTACCATTTTGCTGGTAGATACGCCGATAGGCTGGAATACGATGGTCACGGTTCCGGCCTCTCTGTCATAATCACAGATGGTCAGCGGAATACGCTCCCCTGTCTCATCCAGTCTTACGATAATGAACTGTCCCGGCTGACAAGAAGCTGCCACTCTCGG
>CAVKIR010000258.1:0-2831 GCA_963656395.1 Prevotella sp. CAG:279 | reverse complement strand
GGGTGGGATTCGAACCCACGCGCCCTTTCGGACAAACGGTTTTCAAGACCGCCTCGTTATGACCACTTCGATACCTCTCCACACTCTGACGTGTTATCCGCCCTTGCGTGGCGACAAAATGTATTCTATCATCGCTCACCGACAATGTCAACATCTTTTTTATAATTTTTTAATCTTTTTCTATTAGCCCTGCTTCTGACTGTGTAAAAAAGTCTCTGCGACTTTCAAATCCTCCTGCGTAGTCAGCTTGATATTCTTATAGGAGCCCTCCACCAGCTTCACTTTTGTGTCGGTGAAGGCTTCTACTATCATGGCATCATCGGTCACATCGCTGCGGCCGCTCCGCTCCAGAGCCGCATACGCCTCATATGCCAGCCGAAAATCAAACACCTGGGGCGTCTGTACATTCCAGACAAGGCTGCGGGCCGGGGTCTCGGATACAAAGCCATCTGCATCTGCTATTTTCACGGTATCCTTGGTGGGCATACCGACTACGCAGGCATGATGAGCCTCCACTGCATCGAAGGCACGACGCAGTATCTCTTCATTTATAAAAGGGCGCACGCCGTCGTGGATGAATACAAAGCCGTCCTTCTCCTCTTCGTTGAGGCTTTCTGCCAGCGTCTTCAAGCCGTTCCAGACGGAGGCGTAGCGCTCATGGCCGCCTGCCACGACAGCACATACCTTGTCGAACCGGTATTTCTCCACTATCTCATGCTTTACATAGTCGATCTCTGTCTCGCCGGTTACCAGAAGAATCCGGTCGATAAGCGGGGATTCCTGAAAGGCCCGGATGGAATAATAGACGATGGGGTGCCCATCCAGTTCCAGAAACTGCTTGTGAACCTGGCCACCCATGCGTTTTCCCCGGCCTGCTGCCAGGACGATGGCTGTACACGCTTTTCTTTTCATTCCGCACCTCCTCAACCATTTACCGTTCGCCCAGCTTCAGATTCGGAACCGCGTTCAGGTCGAGGCCGTCCCGTTTGCCGGCAATAAATTCGTAGTAAGCGGCCACGCCGATCATGGCCGCATTGTCCGTGCAGAAGATCGGGGACGGGTGATAAAATTCGATGCCGCGCTCTGCGCAGGCTTTCTCAAAGGCCGCCCGAAGGGCTGAGTTGGATGCCACACCGCCTGCGATGGCAAATTTGTTCAGGCCACTCTCTTTGACCGCGATCATGGCATGCTCCACCAGCACATCACAGACTGCCTTCTGGAAGGAGGCCGCCACGTCGGCACGATTGATTTCGATGCCTTTCATCTGGCAGCCGTTCAGGTAATTCAATACGGCAGACTTCAGGCCGCTGAAGCTGAAGTCGTAGGGGGAATCCTCGAATCTGGGGCGCGGGAACGCGATGGCTTCCGGGTTGCCCTCCTTAGAGATCTTGTCGATCTTCGGGCCACCTGGGTAGCCGAGCCCAATGGCGCGAGCCACTTTGTCGAAGGCCTCACCTGCTGCGTCGTCGCGGGTACGTCCGAGAATCTCGTATTTCCCATAATCCCGGACGACCACCAGATGGGTATGACCGCCGGATACCACCAGGCATACAAAGGGCGGTTCGAGATCGAGATTTTCGATATAGTTGGCGGAAATATGGCCCTCGATGTGGTGTACCCCAACCAGAGGCAGCTTCTTTGCGTAACTGATGGCCTTGGCTTCGGCCACGCCCACCAAAAGTGCTCCCACCAGGCCCGGACCGTAGGTGACACCGATGGCGTCCAGATCGTCCAGAGTCATGTTCGCTGTGGTCAGAGCTTCCTCTATGACCTGATTGATGCGCTCGATGTGCTTGCGGGACGCGATTTCCGGAACCACGCCTCCGTAGAGAGTGTGCAGGTCAATCTGAGAGGAAATGACATTTGAGAGCACCTCCCGGCCATTTTTCACCACGGAGGCTGCTGTCTCGTCGCAGGAGCTCTCGATTCCCAGAATATAAATATCTTTTTTTGTATTCATCGTATCACTCATTTTTCATCATCCTCAAAATCCAGTTCTACGGATTTTCTGTCTTTTCCGGCGACTGCGCGTGGGAAGATCCTTCGTACTTCATCCATATATTCTTCGGGGCGAGTCAGGGATGGACTGTAATGGGTCAGCCACATTTCCTTCACATCGGCATCTCTGGCCAGACGAGCTGCCTCGTAGAAGGTCATATGCTTATTAGCCACGGCCTTGGCCTGCTTGTCCTTCTCGCCGTACATGCCTTCGCAGATAAAGAGGTCAGCCCCCCTGGCATTGCGGGCGATGGATTCCGTCGGTCGGGTGTCGGTGCAATAGACCAGCTTGATCCCCTTGCGGGGTGCGCCCATGACCATCTCCGGTGTGTATAAAATATCGCCGTCCGTGATGGTCTCACCTTTTTGCAGGGGATTCCAGTAGTTTTTCGGAATATTCCGACTCAAGGCCGCTTCCAGATTGAATTTTCCTGCCCGTTTAATCTCAATGGAATAGCCGTAGCAGGTTACATTATGGTTGACGCGAAATGCCTTGATGCAGTAGCCGTTAAGCTCCAGCTCCTCTTCTGCCTTGGTCAGCTCGATAAAGCGAATCGGAAAGGGCAGCTCCGGCGCGATGACGCGTAAGGCATTGACCACCCGTTCCAGGCCCTTGGGCCCCACCAGCGTCAGGGGCTCCGTGCGCTCCGCATTTCCCATGGTAAGCAGAAGACCCGGCAAACCGCTGATGTGGTCTCCGTGGAAATGGGTGAAGCAGATCACGTCGATGGGCTTGAAGCTCCAGCCCTTTTCTTTTACCGCGATCTGGGTTCCCTCTCCGCAGTCAATCAGCACACTGCTTCCGTTATATCTCATCATCAGCGCTGTAAGCC
>CAVKIR010000257.1:0-2833 GCA_963656395.1 Prevotella sp. CAG:279 | reverse complement strand
GGCCTGCACCGTGCTCCCAGAAGTTGTCCTCTTTTCCAAAGCGGAAGATACGATCTGCCGGGATGCCGATCTCTTTGTTCCAGATATCAAAGGCCTCGTCGTCCTCCAGATATACGGACGGATACAGGCGATTCTTGTCCAGTCCCACTACTTCTGTAAGAAATTCCCAGGTCCAGTGAATAGCCTCATCCTTGAAGTAATCGCCGAAGGAGAAGTTGCCCAGCATCTCAAAGAAGGTACCGTGGCGGGCGGTCTTTCCTACATTTTCGATATCGCCTGTACGGATACATTTCTGACAGGTGGTCACTCTGCGCCGGGGCGGAATCTCCGCACCTGTGAAATACGGCTTCAGCGGAGCCATACCGGAGTTGATCAGCAGAAGACTGTTATCATTGTGAGGTACAAGAGAAAAGCTTTTCATTGCCAGATGTCCCTTGCTCTCAAAAAATTCCAAGAACATTCTTCGAAGTTCATTTACGCCATACTGTTTCATTTGTTCCCTCCTAGGCCCATGTCTTATCCATGAGCTGTCTCTATTACATACTTTTTTGATTATAGATTCTGGGGGGCTGTTTGTCAATGACGGAAACCCTTTACATGAAAGAATCTCTGAGGAATCTCGAAGGCCAGCACAATTCCCAGCACCAGCGCTGCAGCGCATTTCACCGCATCATAACCGGTGCTTAAAGCCTCTGCCACCTGATCCATCACCAGATAATAAGCAGTCCAGTAGATACCGGCTCCCGGAATCATCGGGAAAATGCCGGGAATCAGAAATACCAGCACCGGACATTTTTTGCACACCGCAAGCCCCCGCGCCAGCACCGTCACTGCAAAGGTCGCTGCAAAGCAGGCGAGGGTCGCCCCACAGCGTCCCAGAAGCAGTGAATAGACCAGCCAGCAGATACATCCCGTCGCCGCGCAGCTCAGATAGCAGCTTTTGGGCACTCCATATAATATGGAAAAGGCCACGGTTCCGATAAAAACCGCCGCCATCACGAACAGAAAGCTCACAGCATCACACCTCCCGACAGCTGGTGAAAAACCAGAATTCCAAGCCCGACGCCTGCCGCGATGCAGAAAAACGCCAGCAGCGCGTCCAGCATCCGCACGGCGCCGGAGATATAATCTCCCGCTGCCAGCTCCCGCACCGCATTGATAAAGGGCACGCCCGGTATGGGCGGCATCACGGAGCCAATGATCATGTAATTAAGATGCTCGCCTATTCCCAGCAGATAGCCGGAGGCGCATACGGCTGTCAGCAGGAAACCACCCACAAGGTTCCGCGTGATTTTGGAAAGCTTCGAAGAAAGCAGCATAAAGTTCGCCAGGCCATATACAAGGCCCGCCGCACCGGCTACCAGGCTGTCCCGTATATTTCCACCGAAGAAATAGCAAAAGGCGCCGCTTCCCACTGCGCAGGCCAATATTTTCTTCGGCCTTTTCCCGCCGGACATGGCATCGATGGCCCAAAGCCTGCTTTCGGCCTCAGTCAGCGTCCGCTCACCCTGCTCGATTTCCCGGGACAGCTCGTTCACCGCCACGATTTTTTCCATGCAGATTCCGCCGACCGGAATATGACGCACCTTCGCATAGCTTCCATCGGCTCCGGTCAGTCCTCCGGTCAGAATGATGCCATTGCTCAGCACAAAATTGTCGGCCGCCTGCACGCCGAAGGAACGGCAGATATGATCCATCGTTTCTCCCACGCGGGAGATTTCCGCCCCATTTTCCAAAAGGATCCGGCCCGCTTGCATGGCCAGATCCAATACTTGTTTTTCGTCCGTCTTCTTGCTTTCCATTTTTTTACAGTTCCTGCTGCCACCGCTTCATTTCCCGAATCAGCTCCGCCTCATAGTCTCCGAGAACCTCCTGCTGGCGGCCGCCGTGGTAGAGGTTTGTCTCTGCGCCGCGCTCACCGTCCTCTTCGAACTCCCAGATATGGTAGGGGACGCCCCGGTAGGAGAAATCGATGCTGCCGCATCCATCCTCCTCGGTGTATTCATACGTCCATCCCTTTTCCTCCAGGAAGGCACGGATGCGGGAAAGAAAATGCCTTTCTTCCATATCCATCAGCCCTTCCGAATTACTCAGCCTTTACCTTGTGGTATGCCTTCTTGCCTTTGCGAAGCACCAGCGCTCCGTCAACGTCCATATCGTTTGTGGTGAACTTCTGGTATACATCGGTCACCTTTACATCGTTGACCGTGACGCCGCCCTGCTGTACCAGGCGTCTTGCCTCGGAACGGGTGGGAGCAAGCTTGGTCTCTACCAGCAGGCTTAAGATATCCTTGCCCTCATCGAGATCTGCCTTAGCGAATACGGTGGTGGGCATGTCATCGGTCTTTCCACCGTTTGCAAACAGAGCTCTTGCTGCCTCCTGTGCCTTCTTCGCCTCTTCCTCGCCGTGTACGATCTTGGTGATCTCGTAAGCCAGAACCTCTTTCGCGTGGTTGATCTCTGCGCCCTCGAGAGCTCCCAGACGGCGAACCTCATCCATGGGCAGGAAGGTAAGAAGACCTAAGCACTCCTCCACCTTCACGTCCTCGATGTTTCTCCAGTACTGGTAGAACTCGTAGGGAGAGGTCTTCTCCGGATCAAGCCATACGGCGCCCTTCATGGTTTTGCCCATCTTGATGCCCTCGCTGGTGGTCAGAAGCTTGAAGGTCAGGCCGTAGGCCGGCTTGTTCTCTTTTCTTCGAATCAGCTCTACGCCGCCGATGATGTTGGACCACTGGTCATTGCCGCCCATCTCCATCTGGCAGCCGTACATCTGGTTCAGCTTCAGGAAATCATAGGACTGCATGATCATGTAGTTGAACTCGAAGAAGGT
>CAVKIR010000256.1:1939-2843 GCA_963656395.1 Prevotella sp. CAG:279 | reverse complement strand
GCATTTGAGACCGTAACAGATACCTTTACCCTGACCGGTAAGACCGCTTCTGCAGACGCTTCCGCTTATCAGACTTATGAGTTCGATACTTATGACGGAGAGACTGTGAAGATCGATGATTCCAATATCGTATCCCAGGTAGCAGTTGACGAGCCGCTGGAGTGGGCAGAGCTTCCGGAGGATGCAGAGCAGCTGGCTCCGGGCAGAGATTTCGTTCTCTTTGGAGATGCTGACAATTATTATGTAGAGGATGCTACAAACGGCCTCGTAACCACAGCAACCAAATAAGCATTATTTTGTAAAAAAAAAGAATCCTGCGTATGCAGGATTCTTTTTTCGTTACTCATTCGGAGACCGCCATCTGTTTTACCTGTGCAAAGGCTTTATTTACTGCCGGAATAGCCAGTACAACGAGGGTAATACCTGCTTCGCAGGCCAGGTAGGAACCGTTGTAGGCCAGAGAATAGACGGGAGCGCTCATGCCGGTGCCTTCCGCATACATGCCGAAGAAAATCAGGCCGGACAGGAAGGCGAAGAAGTAGCGTCCCAGAACACCCACGATATAGCCCTTGATGAGACCGTTTCGTTTATTGCAGAAGATGCCGGAGAGTCCCAGGGCTCCGAAGGCCAGCAGGTAGTCTGTGATCATCTGCGGCAGGCTGATGATATAGGGATCCGAGATAAGCTGTAAGAGACCGTAGGCTACGCCTGTCATGATGCCGGTTCGAAGGCCGTACCAGTAACCGATGCAGCAGATAAAGAGCATGGAGAATAGGGTAACGGAACCACCCATAGGCGCCTCGAAGAGCTTCAGAAAGGAAGTAACCATAGCCAGCGCCATGGCTGCCGCGCAGAAAACCAGATGCTTGGTTTTAAGCTTCACCTTGTCTCCGGTGAGGTAACA
>CAVKIR010000256.1:0-1929 GCA_963656395.1 Prevotella sp. CAG:279 | reverse complement strand
GCATCAGGGCTACCAATGCGCCGTATCCAAGACCGGTTAGAGCATACGTGATACCGCCGTATTCATCTACGACTTTGGTTGTGAAAAGTGACATAAAAAAACCTCCTTGGTTATGAAAAATTTCACAGGAGGGGATACAAAAGATGCTTCCTTACGCCGGTACTAACCGGTTCAAGTAATGAGGGTCAACACATGATGTGTATTCTCAGCCTTTGGCTCCCCTAGCTGTCGCTATGTGATTTATTCAACTATATCGCCTGAGGCAATAAAAGTCAAGCAGGATTTGACAGGGGCAGACCTCTGACTTATACTAAATGGGAATCAGACAAATAAGAAACGGAGAAGAATGTGAACCGAGTACCAAATAATAAAAAAATCATCTTTATCCTGAGCGCCCTCTGCTGTCTCCTTATGGTAGCTGTCAATATCTACCAGCAAAAGACCTGGCGGGGCATGGATGTCATTCTCTTTATGGGACAGAGCAATATGAGCGGAGCGGGCGGTGATGCTTCCGAGGCACCGGAGCTTACGGAAGGTGCCGGCTATGAGTACCGGGCTGTGACCGATCCGGATCATCTCCATGTGCTGACAGAGCCCTTCGGAGAAAATGAAAATCGTGGTGCGCTGGATGATACCGACATTCTGGAGCGCAACGGCAGTATGGTGACAGCCTTCGTAAATGCCTATTATGAGAAAACGGGAGTGCCGGTCGTGGCGATTTCTGCTTCCAGGGGCAGCTCATCTTTGAACGGATGGCTGAATAGCGGACGCAAGGAAGAGGCGGCGGAACGCCTGCATGCAGCAAAGGAATGCCTGACGAAAGAAAAAATCCGGGCGCGCCATATCTATATGATCTGGTTCCAGGGAGAGGCCGACGCGAATCTGAAGACAACCGGCGAAGAATACCAGACGATGCTGCGCCAGCTCGTGGATGCGATGGAGGAGCAAGGCGTCGAGTCTTGCTTTCTGATTCAGCTGGGACCGGATCTGACGGATCCCGAGAAGCATCAGGAGATCATGGACGCACAGCTTGCGATTTGTGAGAAAAACGAAGACATCGTGCTGGTTTCGACCCTTCCGGCAACTCTTACCGGAGCAGACATGAAGGATGAAGGCGGAATTCATTTTACCCAGAAGGCTCTGAATCTCATCGGTACAGACGCCGGAACAAATGCAGGAGAATACGTGAAGGAACATGGAGCGGAAAAATAAGCGAATTTTGTGGGAGCTGGCTCTGCCGGTTCTCTTATATGTCGCGTTAGCGATGACGATTCAGGCCGGTCTGGAGCTGTGCTTTTTCGAATTTTTTACGGCGCCGGAGCACCAGGTTCTGGAGCTGGCTCTGGTAAATGCGATCGAGATACCGTTTTTTTACAGCCTCTATCGGAAAGAAAAACAAGACAGTCAAAGACAGCTACAAAGAACCGGCCGTATACTGCTGGCGATGCTGGGCGGAATTCTTCTGGCTCGCAGCTTCAATCTTCTGATTGGTCTAACGCCGCTTCCGAGTCTGTTCCCGGGCTATGAGACGACCGCGGAGAGCATGTATACAGGCAGCCTCCTGTCACTTGTGGCAGCCAGCGTGGTGACGGCACCGATTCTGGAGGAACTGCTGGTGCGGGGAATCCTTTATCGAAATCTGAAAAAGGCATTGCAGAACCGCTACGCGGCAATGGTCTGCGCTTCTCTGCTTTTCGGCATCCTGCATGGAAGCCTGGTGCAGGGTCTCTTTGCATTTCTGCTGGGACTCTATCTGAACTGGATCTATGAGTCCTGTGGATCCCTGACTGCTGCGATTCTGGTTCACAGCTCTGTCAATGCGGTCGCTGTTTTTCTGGATCGATATACGGCATGGGAAAATGTTCTATCCGGCAGCTTGCCGCTCTATCTTGCTTTGACAGTCATTTGCCTTCTGGCGGGGATTTATAT
>CAVKIR010000255.1:1509-2856 GCA_963656395.1 Prevotella sp. CAG:279 | reverse complement strand
GAAGATGACCGACCTCATCGGCCTCTACCACACGGATTCCCGGTATCGCTGCCAGATATTTTAAAATCGCACTTTTTCCGGCTCCCACACCGCCGGTAATTCCGATTACTTTCATGTTAATGTGCCTCGTACCAGTTCTTGCCCTGCTTTCTGTCGATTTCCAGAGGAACCGAAAGCTTCGCAGCTCCCTGCATTTCCTCATCCAGAAGCTTCTCCACCGCCGGGAGCTCCTCCGTATAGGCTTCCAGCAGGAGCTCGTCATGTACCTGCAGAAGAAGCCTGGATTTCAGACCCTCCGAGCGCAGACGCTCGTCGACGTGAAGCATGGCAATCTTGATAATATCGGCTGCTGTTCCCTGAATCGGTGCATTCATGGCGACGCGCTCACCGAAGGAACGCTGCATGAAGTTCGAGGACTTCAGCTCGGGCATGGGACGCCGGCGCCAGAACATGGTTCGTGCATAACCCTTTTCCTTTGCCTCCGTTACGCAGGAATCCAGAAATTCCTTGACCTTCGGATAGGTTTCGAAATAGTTCTGAATATACTCCTGGGCTTCTTTTTTGGAGATGCTCAGATCCTGCGACAGGCCGAAAGAGCTGATACCGTATACGATACCGAAATTCACCGCCTTCGCATTCCTTCTCTGGAGAGGCGTCACCTCCTCAAAGGGAACATGGAAGACCTGAGAAGCCGTCAGACGATGGATATCCTGCGCCTCCCGATAAGCGTGAATCAGATTCTCATCACCGGACATATGCGCCAGCACACGCAGTTCGATCTGCGAATAGTCTGCGTCCACCAGCACGCAGCCCTCCTTCGGGACGAAGACCTTTCGAATACGGCGTCCCAGCTCCATGCGAATTGGGATATTCTGCAGATTCGGCTCCACGCTGCTCAGACGTCCGGTCGCCGTGACGGTCTGCTGAAATGTAGTATGAATCCGCTCGTCGGGGCCGATGTAGGCTGCCAGACCGTCCGCGTAGGTGGATTTCAGCTTCGCAAGCTGTCGATATTCCAGGATGTCCGCCACCAACGGACACTCCGGTGCCAGCTTCTCCAGCACTTCGGCGGAAGTAGAATAGCCGGTCTTCGTCTTCTTACCGCCCTTCAGACCCATTTTTTCAAATAAAATCACACCCAGCTGCTTGGGAGAATTGATATTAAAGCTTTCTCCGGCTTCCGCATAGATCCGCTGCTCCAGCTCTCCGATACGCACGGCTAACTCGT
Organism: Prevotella sp. CAG:279; assembly: GCA_963656395.1. GTDB lineage: Bacteria > Bacillota > Clostridia > Lachnospirales > Lachnospiraceae > Laedolimicola. Next base: position 1,628 of record CAVKIR010000255.1, on the reverse strand, counting down.
CGCCGTAGGTCTTCAGCGCCGCTGCGTCCACCCGGATTCCCTCCTGCTCCATACCAAAAAGGGTGAACACCAGAGGCAGCTCTATCCTCCGATACAGCTCCTCCATATCGGCTTTATGC
>CAVKIR010000255.1:0-1499 GCA_963656395.1 Prevotella sp. CAG:279 | reverse complement strand
CTTGCAAGTAAGACCGGCATAGACTGATACAGGACAAAAGAAGCGTAGCCGCCATAGATACGAAAGGCCTCCGGTTTTTCGTCCATCGCCTTTCCAAGCTTCTCCTTCCCCAAAAGCTCTGCCCGGGACGGAATTGTAAGACTCGCATATTCCTTCGACAGCTCCTCATAGGTGTAGCTATCCTTCAGCGGGTTCAGCAGATAGGCCGCGATCTCTGCATCCCGGAAGGCCTCCTGCCGCTCCTTTTTAATGATCACACCGTGAGCCGCCAGGCACTTCAGTGCTTCCTTCAGACCTCTTGTAACGATCTCTGGCACCTTCGCGAAGACCTCACCCAGACGGGTAAGGAGCCAGTCTGCAGTTACAAAGCCCTCTACCGGAATGACGTAGGTCTCCTTCTCTGACAGGGTCAGGGAAAGAGCAGCCACTTCGTCATCCTCCCGATGAATCACAAAGGCCAGACGGGACGCGGCTGCCGCACCGCTCAGCACCTGATCTGCCACGCCGAAGTCCTTTACCAGCCGAAAGGTTTTTTCGATTTTCTCATTGGACGGAGCGTCCAGCTGAAAACGGGACAGCATGTTCTTGAATTCCAACCGTTTGATCAGGGCGTAGGCCTCCTCCGTGTAGATATTGCCCAGCTTCGCCTTTTCCCAGTCATATTCATAATCGCAGCGGATGTCGATGGTGGCCAGCGCTTTGCTCATGACAGCCATATCATAATGCTCCCGGAGCGCATTCTGTGCCCGATTCGGCTTTATCTCCTCCAGATGCGCGTAGGTATTCTCAATCGTCCCATACTGCACGATCAGCTTCGTGGCTGTCTTCTGGCCAATGCCCGGAACACCCGGAATATTATCGGCAGAATCGCCCATCAATGCCTTTAATTCGATGATCTGAAGCGGGGTCACCTGGTATGCATCAATCACTTCCCGGGTATGGTAATTCTCCGTCTCGGTCACGCCGCCCCTGGTCTTCGGCAGACGGATGCGGATCTGCTCCGTCGCCAGCTGCAGAAGATCCCGATCACCGGACAGCACAGTCACCTCCATGCCTCTGGCCTCACTGCGCTTGGCCACGGTTCCCAGCAGATCATCCGCCTCCAGTCCTTCCTTTTCCATGGTCACGATACCCATGGCGTGCAGCACGTCCTTCAGCACCGGTACCTGCTCTTTCAGCTCCGCAGGCATGGGCTTTCGGGTACCCTTATAGGCATCGTACATCTGATGACGAAAAGTAGGTGCCTTCACATCGAAGGCTACAGTCAGGTAATCCGGCTTTTCCTCGTCCAGCACCTTAAATAAGGTATTCAAAAAGCCATAAATCGCATTAGTATGCAGCCCCTCCGAATTGGTCAGGTCTGTGACGCCGTAAAAGGCGCGGTTGATGATGCTGTGGCCGTCCACCAGCAGTATTTTCTCACTCATATTTTCAGGATCTCCATCACGATAATCGCTGTAAGAGCTGCCATAGCCAGCACCTGGGTGGTCACATAGTAC
>CAVKIR010000254.1:1342-2886 GCA_963656395.1 Prevotella sp. CAG:279 | reverse complement strand
ATGGTTTAATCCGATGGAGGATTATATGGCAGAACGTTATGCTCCGCAGTGTCAATTAACGCATTTAACAGCTTTGGAGCCATGGTATGTGGAACATCCGTGGACAAGGGCTTTGAAAGGGAAAAAAGTACTGGTGATTCATCCTTTTGTGGAAACGATGAAAAAGCAGTATAAAAATAGAGCGAAACTTTTCGCTAATCCTGAAATACTGCCGGAATTGGAGCAGCTTTATACGGTAAAAGCAGTTCAGACGTTGGCTGGAGAAGATGACAATCGCTTCCAAACCTGGTTTGAAGCCCTGGACTGGATGTATGAAGAAGCTATGAAATACGATTTTGACATAGCAATTTTGGGATGCGGAGCGTATGGATTTCCCCTGGCTGCCAGAATCAAAGAAGCTGGGCGTCAGGCTGTACATCTGGGGGGAGCGACGCAGCTGCTGTTTGGAATCAAGGGGAAACGCTGGGATACATTTCCTGCTATCAATCGTTTGTACAATGAATATTGGGTACGTCCTGGGGATAACGAAAAACCCAGGGGCGCGGAAAAAGTAGAAGAAGGATGTTACTGGTAAATATATGAGAAAAGAGAAAGGCACCCCATGACCCCACCTATCTGCCCCATCCTGGGCGTACACATCGCGGCCGTCGATATGAAAACGGCTCTTGACTACATTCATGAAAATCTATCCGCCCTGCGGGGAAGGTATATCTGTATCTCGAACGTCCATACGACTGTCATGAGCTACGAGGACGAGGGCTACCGGAGGGTTCAAAACGACGCTGCGCTGGCGCTCCCCGATGGGAAGCCGCTTTCTGTGGTATGCAGGAAGCGCGGCTTTGCGGGAGCGGATCGTGTGACCGGCCCGGATTTGATGCGGGAGATTTTTGAATGCTCCCGGGCGCATGGATATCGGCATTATTTCTACGGCAGTACGCCGGAGACGCTGAAGCTTCTGGAGAAGAAGCTTAAAGAGACCTACGGATTGGATATCGCAGGTCTGGAATCGCCGCCCTTTCGGACGCTGACGCCGGAGGAGGACGAGGCGGCGATAGCGCGGATCAATGCATCCGGCGCGGATTTTGTCTGGGTAGGCCTTGGAGCCCCCAAGCAGGAACGCTGGATGGCAGCGCATGAAGGGCGCATAGAGGGACTTATGATAGGCGTGGGAGCAGGATTCGATTATTTCGCTGGGAATATCAAGCGAGCGCCCATGTGGATGCAGAAGCTGAGCCTGGAATGGTTCTACCGCTTGCTGCAGGATCCGAAGCGCCTGTTCAAGCGTTATCTTATTACGAATACCAAATTTCTGTGGTTGATTGCGAGAGGAAAATGATGAATTTCTGTACCTTATTTGACAGCTATTATCTGGACAAGGGGCTGGCCCTGTATCGCTCCCTGAGCAAGGTGACGGAGGATTTTACCCTGTACGTATTCTGCTTTGATGACAGGGCAAAGGAGATTCTGGACGGAATGGCTCTGTCTCACCTGGTGGTGCTGCATCATGCGGATTTTGAGACGGAGGAGCTTCTGAAGCTGAAGAA
>CAVKIR010000254.1:0-1332 GCA_963656395.1 Prevotella sp. CAG:279 | reverse complement strand
GGAGCGTTCCAGGGCAGAGTACTGCTGGACCTGTACGGCTGTGATCATTGAGTATGTGCTGGATCATTATCCGGTGGACAGCTGCACGTATCTGGATTCGGATCTCTATTTTTATGCAGATCCGGCTCTGCTGTTTCAGGAGATAGAGGCGGCAAGGGCAGATGTGGTCATTGTACCCCATCGCTTTAAGAATACGGACTATGGCAGAAAGCTGGAGGAGCGCAATGGACGCTATTGCGTGCAGTTCAACTATTTTCGTCAGACAAAGAACGGCCGCCGTGTGCTGACCTGGTGGAAGGAAAAGTGCATGGAATGGTGCTTTGATATTCCGGAGCCGGATCGGATGGGTGATCAGAAATATCTGAACGGCTGGCCGGAGAAGTTCCCGGGTGTACGAGAGCTTCAGCACCTGGGCGGCGGCGTGGCTCCCTGGAATCTGGAGCAGTACAGCTTCTGCGGTGCGGAGGATGGAAAGCTTATGATGAAGGACGGAAAATCCGGGGAGAAGTTTCCGCTGGTCTTTTATCATTTTCAAAATCTGCGGTATCTGCCGGGACATCGGGTCAATATCAAGTCTCAGACGAAAAATAAGAAGCTGAAATATCGAATTTATATTCCTTATCTGAAGGAGACAGAAGAGATTCGCAAAATGCTGAAGGAAAACTATGGCCTGTCCTTTGAGCCGAAGAAGCTGCAGCGCTCCAGCAACGTGCTGGTGGGATTTTTGCAGAGGCATTTTGCGGCCTTTAAGATACAGTCCTTTTCGGATATCATCGACCTGAATCAGTTGGATCGCTATGAAAAGAAGGATGGAAGATAGATGAACTGGGCAATTTTGGAATTATACTGCGGCGGGTCCGGACAGCTGGGTTACTATAACAGTCAGGAGCTGGGTCTGGCCAGGGCATTGAAAAAGTCCGGCCAGCAGGTGACGATTGTATATCCCGATAAGAGCGGAAGGCCGGATTGGGAGGAAAAGCCGGAGGAAGGAATTACCATTCTGCATAAGGCCTGTCGGGCAGTGGGTGTGCACAGCTTTTATGAGCTGGATTTCCTGACAGAGCGAAGAATCGACGTGGTGCATCTGGACAGCGACAATCAGATCTATGCGCCGAGCGTGGCACGCTTCTGCAGCAAGCATGGGATTTTCTGCTATCATTATATCGGAACGGTATACAGCGATGCGGAAAAAGGCCTGAAGAAGCACCTGATGAAGCTGATATCCATGAGAAATATACGGATGTTTCGGAAAATGCTGACCATCGGAAAGACGGAGGCAGTCCGAATTGCGCTGGAAAAGAGTAAAGTACCGGAACATCCCTTACTTTACTC
>CAVKIR010000253.1:0-2896 GCA_963656395.1 Prevotella sp. CAG:279 | reverse complement strand
ATCTCCAGATGCTCGCTGGCGACCGCATTGGCTGCCTCAATGGCCTCGTCCAGATTCTCCGCTATCAAAATATACCCATAATTTTCCAGCGATTTCTCCAGAATCGCTTTTCTGGACAGCTTCTCTACAAAGCCCTCGATCTCCGCCTGTACCTTGTCTGCCAGCTCCTTACTGGTGGTCACCAGAATCGCAGAGGCCATCTCGTCGTGCTCCGCCTGAGATAAGAGATCCGCAGCCACGTAGCGGGGATTCGCCGTCTCATCGGCCAGCACCAGAATTTCACTGGGACCTGCGATGGAGTCGATGCTCACATAACCATAGACGGCCTTCTTCGCCAGAGCGACATAGATATTGCCGGGGCCTACGATCTTGTCCACCTTCGGCACACTCTCGGTACCAAAGGCTAGGGCAGCGATAGCCTGGGCGCCGCCCACCTTGTAGATCTCATCTACGCCGGCCTCGCAGGCTGCCACCAGGGTATTCGGGGAGACCTTGCCGTCCTTACCGGGCGGGGTCGTCATGACGATCCGCTCCACACCGGCCACCTTAGCCGGAACCACATTCATCAGAACGGAGGACGGATAGACAGCCTTGCCGCCGGGCACATAGACACCGCAGGATGCGATTGCCCCGATCTTCTGGCCAAGCAGGGTGCCGTCCGGCTTGCTGTCGAACCAGCTGTAGCGGCGCTGCTTCTCGTGATAGCTGCGGATATTCACCAGTGCCTTCTTGATGACCTCCAGTAGCTTCGGATCGACCGCACGATAGGCTTCCTCTATCTCCTCTTTGGTAACGCGGATGGCGGAAGCGTCAAGCTTCGCTCCGTCGAAGCGCTCCGTATAGGAAAACAGAGCCGCGTCTTTATTCTTTTTTACATCCTCTATGATGGCGTTGACCCGCTCGGTAAACTCCCCGTAATGGTTGGGGCTGCGCTTCAGCAGCTCATCCAAGAGATTCTGTTTGCTCTTTTCATCCAGTGTAACGACTTTCATTATATAACCTCCCCTAGAGTGCAGCCCGAAGATCCTGAATCAGCTTCGTAATCCGCTCTGCTTCCATCTTCATGCTCACCTGATTGACCACCATCCGGGCGGACAGAGGCATGACCTCTTCCAGTACGCCGAGGCCGTTCTCACGCAGTGTGGAGCCGGTCTCCACGATATCCACGATCACATCCGAGAGGCCTACGATGGGGGCCAGCTCGATGGATCCGTTCAGCTTGATAATCTCCACGGTCTGATGCTTCTGATTATAGAAATAATCCTTTGCGATATCCGGGTACTTGGTGGCTACGCGGATCTGCTCCTGATGCGCCAGCTTCTCTCTCGCCGATTCCGGTCCGCAGACGCACATGCGGCATTTTCCGAAGCCCAGATCCAGCACCTCGTACATCTTCCTGCCCTCTTCCACCAGCGTATCCTTGCCGACCACGCCGATATCCGCCGCGCCGTACTCCACATAGGTCGGCACATCCGGCCCCTTAGCCAGGAAGAAGCGAAGCCCCAGCTCCTCATTGACAAAGATGAGCTTTCGGCTGTCCGGATCCTTCATCTCCTCGCAGGTAATGCCCACCCGTTCCAGCAGCTCCAGGGTCTTCTTCGCCAGACGCCCCTTGGTCAGTGCGAAGGTCAGGTAGCGCCTGCCGTCACCGGCTGCGTCCGCTTTCTTCTTTGCATCATTTCGAAGAGCGCGCTGCAGCTGATCGATCACGATAGCAAAGCCTACGGCCGGCAGCTCCCTTCCGAAGTGAGACAGCAGATTGTCATAGCGGCCGCCCTTGGCGATGGGCTCGCCGTAGCCATAGGAATAAGCATGAAAAATGATGCCTGTATAGTAATTATACTTGCTTAACATGCTCAGGTCAAAGGTTACATACCGTTCATAGCCCTTACTTTTCAGTCCCTCGTAGATCTCCTGAAGCCTTGACAGGGCTTCCAGAGCCTCGGCATTCTCCGTCAGACTGCGCGCCTTCTTCAGTGCTTCCTCGCCGCCGGTCAGCGTCGCCATCTCCAGGAAGGTGTCCCGAAGCTTCTCCGGGATCTCATACCCGGATAAAAGCTCCTCTGCACCGAAGCGGTTCTTATCGGAAATCAGTCTTCTAAGACTCTCCTCCGCCGCATTGCCGATGCCGGCCTCCCGAAGCAGGGCTTTAAAGAACTCCACCTGACCGACACTCACCTGAAATTCCCGAAGGCCTGCCTCCTGCAGAGCCTCGATCAGCACGGAAAGCAGCTCCACATCGGACGCTACACTTCCGTCGCCCATGAGCTCCGCGCCCATCTGGGTGGTCTCCTTTAAGCGGCCCTGGTATTTGTCGTAGTTGATAAAGGTATTGCCCATGTAGCAGAGCCGGATGGGTGTCTCGTCATGGAAATATTTGGAAACAGCCCGGGCGATGGACGGTGTCATATCCGGCCGAAGCACCAGGGTGTTCCCCTCCTTGTCGAAAAATTTATAAAGCTCCCGGGACGGAACGGTGCCGACCTCACGGGAAAATACGTAAAAAAATTCAAAGGTCGGTGTCTCGATACCCTGATAACCGCGGCCTGCCAGCACCCGATATAAGAGCTGCTGCAATTCGAACTTCTGTACGAATTCACTGCCGTAGATATCCCGCACACCTTCCGGTGTATGTAAAAGCGGATTTTGATTCTTCATCCTGATATTTGCCTCCTGCACACTTTACTGATTTACCATTATAAAGTGTTTAATTCGTTTCGTCAATCACTTTCTGGATCCCGTCCAGATAGGGAACCAGATAGCCGCCGTGGGGCGTAAGCACATAGGAGGGATCCAGCTCATCGTGGCGGAAGCTCTTGCGTCCGCCGGCAGCAGCCCGATCCCAGAATTCCTTCATCCTCCGGTAGGGAAGAAAGTAAAATTCATTGCGCTTTGC
>CAVKIR010000252.1:0-2897 GCA_963656395.1 Prevotella sp. CAG:279 | reverse complement strand
TAAAGGAGTTCTTCGGATCCTCACAGCTGTCGCAGTTCATGGATCAGAACAACCCCCTGGGTGAGCTGACCCATAAGCGTCGTCTGTCTGCATTGGGACCGGGCGGTCTGTCCAGAGACCGTGCAGGATTCGAGGTTCGAGATGTACATTATTCTCATTATGGAAGAATGTGCCCCATCGAGACCCCTGAGGGACCGAACATCGGGCTGATTAACTCTCTGGCATCCTATGCGAGAATTAACGAATACGGCTTCATTGAGACACCGTATCGTAAGATTGATAAGACCGACCCGAAGAATCCGCGCGTCACAGACGAAGTTGTCTACATGACTGCAGACGAAGAGGATAATTATCACGTAGCGCAGGCAAATGAGCCGCTGGACGAAGAGGGACATTTCGTACATAAGAATGTATCCGGTCGTTACCGTGAGGAGACTCAGGAGTATGAGCGCTCTATGTTCGATTACATGGACGTGTCTCCGCGAATGGTATTCTCCGTAGCTACTGCATTGATTCCGTTCCTGCAGAACGACGATGCGAACCGTGCGCTGATGGGATCGAACATGCAGCGTCAGGCTGTGCCGCTTCTGACGACAGAGGCACCGGTCGTAGGTACCGGTATCGAGGTGAAGACCGCGGTAGACTCCGGCGTATGCGTGGTCGCAAAGCACGACGGTGTGGTGGAACGTTCTGTATCGAATGAGATCACCATCAAGTGTGAGGATGGAACCAAGGACGTATATCGTCTGACCAAGTTCTCACGAAGCAACCAGAGCAACTGCTACAACCAGAGACCGGTAGTCTTCAAGGGAGATAAGGTAAAGAAGGGCGATGTAATCGCAGACGGTCCTTCCACCTCCGGCGGAGAGCTGGCACTGGGTAAGAACCCGCTGATCGGCTTCATGACCTGGGAAGGCTACAACTACGAGGACGCAGTTCTCTTAAGTGAGCGTCTGGTAGAATATGATGTATATACTTCCATTCATGTGGAAGAGTATGAGGCAGAGGCTCGTGATACCAAGCTGGGACCGGAAGAGATCACCAGAGACGTTCCGGGTGTCGGCGATGATGCACTGAAGGATCTGGACGAGCGTGGAATCATCCGCATCGGAGCAGAGGTTCGTGCAGGTGATATCCTGGTAGGTAAGGTAACTCCGAAGGGAGAGACTGAGCTGACCGCAGAGGAGAGACTGCTGCGCGCCATCTTTGGTGAGAAGGCTCGTGAGGTGCGTGACACCTCCCTGAAGGTACCCCACGGCGAGTATGGTATCGTCGTAGACGCAAGAGTATTTACCAGAGAGAACGGCGACGAGCTGTCTCCGGGTGTCAATCAGTCCGTGCGTATCTACATCGCTCAGAAGCGTAAGATCTCCGTAGGAGATAAGATGGCAGGTCGTCACGGTAACAAGGGTGTCGTTTCCCGCGTACTTCCGGTAGAAGATATGCCGTTCCTGCCGAACGGTCGTCCGCTGGATATCGTGCTGAACCCTCTGGGCGTGCCGTCTCGTATGAACATCGGTCAGGTCCTGGAGATTCACCTGAGCCTGGCAGCAAAAGCCCTTGGCTTCAACGTATCCACACCGGTATTCTCCGGCGCGAACGAGAACGATATCATGGATACGCTGGAGTTGGCAAATGATTATGTAAACCTTCCTTTTGATGATGCTGAGGCGGCAGAATGGAAGGAAAAGGGCGAGGAGACCACCGCAGACGGCAAACCGTGGGCAGGTGAGACCTTCCTCGGTATACACGGTGAGGAGCTGCATCCGGAGGTAACACAGTATCTGGATGAGAACCGTGAGCACAGAAAGCTCTGGAAGGGTGTTCCGATTTCCAGAGACGGAAAGGTGCGGCTGCGTGACGGACGTACCGGCGAGTATTTCGACGGTGCGGTAACCATCGGTCACATGCATTACCTGAAGCTGCATCACCTGGTAGACGATAAGATTCATGCCCGTTCCACAGGACCGTACTCCCTGGTTACACAGCAGCCGCTGGGTGGTAAGGCACAGTTCGGTGGACAGCGTTTCGGAGAGATGGAGGTATGGGCTCTGGAGGCCTACGGCGCATCCTATACCCTGCAGGAGATTCTGACCATGAAGTCGGACGATGTCATCGGACGTGTGAAGACCTACGAGGCCATTATCAAGGGCGACAACATTCCGAAGCCGGGTATTCCCGAGTCATTCAAGGTACTCTTAAAGGAGCTTCAGTCTCTGGGACTGGATGTTCGTGTACTGCGGGATGACAATACAGAGGTCGAGATCATGGAGACCAGCGAGTACAGTGACAGCACGGATCTGCGCTCTATCATCGAGGGAGACCGCCGCTTTAAGGACGACGAGGATTCTTACGGCGACTACGGCTTCAGCAAGCAGGAGTTTGCAGACGACGGAGAGCTGGTGGACGTAGAGGAGGATCCGGACGATTCAGACGTGGATTTCTCTGATTTTGACGGAGATTTTGAAGAAGAATAAGGAAGGGAGTGCCATTCATGCCAGAAACAACGAATCAGGCTGTATATCAGCCGATGACATTTGACGCGATTCGTATCGGACTTGCGTCCCCGGAGAAGATCCGGGAGTGGTCCAGAGGCGAGGTTAAAAAGCCTGAAACCATCAATTACAGAACCCTGAAACCGGAAAAAGACGGCTTATTCTGTGAACGAATCTTCGGACCCAGCAAGGACTGGGAGTGCCACTGCGGAAAGTATAAAAAGATTCGCTATAAAGGTGTAGTCTGCGACCGCTGCGGAGTAGAGGTTACCAAGTCGAACGTCCGCCGTGAGCGTATGGGTCACATCGAGCTGGCTGCTCCGGTATCTCATATCTGGTACTTCAAGGGCATTCCCAGCCGTATGGGACTGATCCTGGATCTGTCTCCGCGTACCCTGGAGA
>CAVKIR010000251.1:0-2905 GCA_963656395.1 Prevotella sp. CAG:279 | reverse complement strand
CTGCTCTGCGTACTGCTTGTTGTTCGCATCGAAGATATCGCAATAGGTATGATAGGGCTGCATCTCCATAGAGTGAAGCATGAACTCGTAGGGGCCGGATTCGTTGCAGAAGCGCTTTCCGTTCAGGTTGACCTTCAGGAAGGGCTGCTCGCCGAACCAGAACCACTTTCCGTTCGTCTTGTAACCGGCGGTCTCGGTGGGCAGACAGCAGCAGCGGTTGAACATCATGGATGCATGAGTCGGATCGAGCGCAGCTCCCGCCCACATCATCGCCTTGATTCCGGAACCGTCGCAGGTAGAGCCTAAGGAGTAGTTGATCTTCATCTCCAGCGTCATGGGCTGCAGAGCCTGCATCATATCCGTATTGCAGGCATAACCGCCCGCACAGACGATGACACCCTTGGAGGCATTGACGCGGATGTAATGGTTGTCATTGCAATCCTGGGCAATGATGCCGGTGACCTTGCCGGTCTCATCCTGCTCCAGCTTCACCAGTGCGGTGGAAAGCTTCCACTCTACGCCCAGCTCGTCACAATGCGCCTGGAAGGTGCTGTTCAGGGTAATGGTATCATCCTTTGCAGCCTCCTCGGTCTTATGGGGGCTGTGACCGGTCGCATAGGCCTTGTCACGTCCCGGATCTGCGGTATTGCCTACGCCGCCCTCCAGGCTCATGTAGTAATTTCCACTATTTTCCAGAAGTGCCGTCAGCCAGTCTACCATCTCGCCGGACTCATTGATCCATACCTTCACCAGGTCGGAATCCACATAACCGGAACCATAACGCACGATATCCTGCAATGCCTCCATCTTATCGATGGCCAGCTCCGGGCGCTCCTGTGCTTCCTTCAGCTGCACAGCAGAACCGATGGCTCCGATATCCTCACGGATGCCGGTGGGAGACTCGCGCTTCTCCACTACCAGAACCTTTGCTCCTTCCTCAGCCGCCGTCATAGCTGTGATCCAGCCGCCGGTACCACAGCCTACGACCAGAACCTCTGTATCCAGGGTCTCGGTGATCTCACTCTCTGCGATCTCCGGTGCCTCGCCCAGCCAGTCAGAGCTTCCTTCGGAAGCGGTCTCCTCGACCGACACGGTGGTGCCGCTGGCCTGAGAGATACAGTCTGCCGCTGCAGCCTTTACTGCATCACAGGTCACAGTGGCGCCGGACACGCCGTCTACATTGCAGCTCTGGGCGGAGAGAATCTTATTCTTCATCTCATCGCCTACTTTGCCGCCGATATCCGGGGTCTCACCGGATACATCGATCTGCATATCGGTGATGCTGGTCTCGTCAAAGGTCATCGTAACGGTCACGTCGCTTGCGATTCCCTTTGCGGACGCGGTATAGGTACCCGGTGTAAAGGTCATACCGGAGGATGCTGCCGTGCCTGCGCCGTCTGAAGCGCCCGCTCCCGCAGCTGCTTTGCTTCCCACAGCAGACTCCAGCTTCGGAAGCACGCCGATGGCTGCCGCACTGACAGCTCCGGCTGCGATTCCTTTGATAAAGGTTCTTCTGGAAATTTTCTTTGCCATATTATCCACTCCTATTTCTATTTTTAACGGCCTTATAACAGAACCGTTACGTTTTTTCTTTTCTCCTCTCAATCAGACCACAGAGAAAGATGCTGAGCTCATATAAAAGGATGACCGGGATGGCCACCATGGTCTGGGACACCACATCCGGCGGCGTCACGACTGCTGCCAGAAAGAAAATCACTACGATGGCGGGCTTTCTCACTTTTTTCATCCACAGGGACTTCAGAAGTCCCATACGGGTCAGCAACACCGATACCATCGGCAGCTCGAAAATCACGCCGAATACCAGAAAGATGGTAAGAAGAAAGCTGATATAATTCTGCACACTAATGGCTGCCGTCACTTCGCTTGTCCCGTTCAGGGTACTTAAAAAACGAAGCATAAACGGCAGCATGATCTTAAGTGCAAACAGAATACCGATACAAAAGCAAAGAAGCCCGAATACCATGGCAAAAAGGAAGAAACCATTTTCTCCTTTTTTCAAGCCGGGTCTCACAAATGCCCATGTCTGATAAAAAATCATCGGTAAGGTTATGCAGACACCTGCTATCACGGACAGAGAAAAATACTGTATCAGAAGCTCCTGTGGAGAAATATAGATAAACTGATATCCACAGCTTTTTCCAAGCGTCAGCATAAGATCCACAAGCTTCGGAGAGAAGCTGAGTGCCGCCACCATCGCTGCCACAAGAAGTATGACACAGATCAGCACCCGGTTCCGCAGCTCTCTGAGATGTCCGGAAAGACTCATCTCACCATCCGGATTCTCCGCCTTAGTCTTCTTTCCTGCTGTCATCCTTTGTCACCTTATCATCCTCGTCCTCTCCCAGTCCGTCCTTAAAGCTCTTCACGCTCTTCCCGAACATCTTGGTCAGCTTCGGAATCTGTGTCGGTCCAAAGATAATCACTACCACTGCCAGTATCATCAGCAGCTCTGTTGTTCCGATCTTCATTCTCGCAACTCCTTTCCTCTATTTCAGGCTTCTCCTGTTCCGGCTCCATCGTATCTGCCGGCGCCTCCGGCTTTGCCTGGGCTTTTCCGATATTCCGGATGGATGTCTGAAGCTCTTTTACATTTCCGCGGATCTCCTTTTCGGTCTCCTGAAGGGGCTCAAATGCCTCCCGCAGAGGCTTCTGTGCCTCTTCCAGCGGTTCCACAATGCTCTCTCGGATATCCTTTGTCGCGGATTCTGAATATTTGCGAAATTGAGCCACGGCCTCGCCCAGCTTTTTCGCATATTCCGGAAGATGATCCGGACCGATGACAAACAGGGCTACGATAAATACCACCAGAAGCTCTGTAAAGCCTATCTTCATCTGCCGTTTCCTCCTCTCATGGTTACTGTTTACTCCTACCTCGTTCCAGCAA
>CAVKIR010000250.1:0-2925 GCA_963656395.1 Prevotella sp. CAG:279 | reverse complement strand
CCTCGTTGTGTTCTTTCCACGCTCGATCTTTCTGCTGATGTCACCGGTCTCCATCGCCGCTTCCGGGAAGAGCCGATTGATAAGGGAGGACTTTCCCACACCGGAGGGGCCGGCCACAGTGGTAGTCTTGCCCTTCAGCAGGTCACGGATCGCATCCAGTCCTTCCTCCTGCTCTGCGCTGGTGAAGCGGACCGTATAGCCCGCGCTCTCATAGGTCGCCCGAAGCAGCTGCAGCTCTTCCTGCTCGACCAGATCCTGCTTATTAAAGCAGACCACGGCCGGAACCTTCTGGTACTCCATCAGAATCAGAAAGCGATCCAGCAGATTAAAATTCGGCTTCGGCTTCGCTGCCGCGAAGATGACCAGCGCCTGATCGACGTTCGCCACAGCCGGGCGGATCAGTGCGTTCTTTCTGGGCAATATCTCTTCGATGTTGCCCTTTTTGTCTTCCTCATCCAGCACCTCCAGCAGGACATCGTCGCCCACCAGGGGCTTGACCTTCTGGTTTCGGAAGGCGCCTTTTGCTTTGCATTCATAGATACCGGATTCTGCCGCGTGCACGTAGTAGAATCCGGCAATTCCTTTTATAATCTTTCCCTGCATCGTCACTGCTGCGTCTGGGTGGTGTCGGTGGTGGAGCTGCCGTTGTTGGTGGTGTTCGTGTTGTCGGTGGAAGGAGTCGGCGTTACCGTCGGGGTTAGACCTGTCTTACCGCACTGTGTGCACTTACCACTGGCATCCACATTCGGATGTGTACATACGCCCTTGCTGATGACCACATCAATCTTGGTTCCGAGATTCTGCGTACCGCTGGGGTTACAGGAAATAATCTTGTCCGTTGCGACAGTATCGCTATATTCTTTGGTGATATTTCCAACCACGAAGCCGCGATTTGTAATCTCATTTACACTGTCGCCTGTGCCCGGCACCGTCGCCGTCTTCGCCGGCTCCTTGCCCTTGCTCAGCGTCACCGTCACGGTGCTTCCTGCTGCGACATCGGTATTCATCGGACTATGGGTAATGACGGTGCCATCGTCGAATTTATCACTGTACTGGCTGTCAGCATAGGATACCTTTAAGCCCTTTCCTGAGAGCTTGCTCTCGATCTCACTCTTGGTCGAGCCGCTGTAATCGCCTACGTGAACCGTCTCTTTTCCCTTGCTGATGACGTAGCTTACCTTGCTGTCCTTATCTACCTTCGTGCCTGCCTTCGGACTCTGGGAGATGATCTGCCCCTCCTCCACGCTGTCACTGTATTCCTGGGAGGCCTGGCCGGAGGTAAGGCCTGCAGCCTTCAAGAGCTCCTTGGCCTTGGTCTCGGTCTTGCCGGTGAGGGTCGGAACCTCCACCTGCTGATCCGCTTCCTTGCCCTTGCTGACCACGACGGTCACGACGCTGCTCTTATCGACCTTCTTGCCGGAGGCCGGAGAGGTAGAGATGACCTTGCCGGAGGCCACATCCTCGCTGGTCACTTCCTGGATATCGACGGAAAGTCCCAGAGCCTTCAATGCACTCTCGGCCTTGGCCTGGGTATAGCCCTTCACATCCGGCACCTCCACCTTCTCGCCGTCACCGCAGACATCTACCACGATGGTGGTATTCGGATCCACCTTGCTGCCGGCCTCCTCGCTCTGACTCACGATCTGGCCTGCCTCGTAGGTGTCGGAGGATTTGGTCTCGCCGAGCTTGATGCCCAGTCCTACCTTATTCAATGCCTCCTTGGCCTCCGAATAGCTCTTGCCTAAGAGATCCGGCACTTCCACCTCTTCATTCAGTACATCTGCGATTTCCGTATCATCGGTGGTCTTATCCTTATCGCTTGAGCCCTTGCCGAAGCCCAGCACCTTTCCGATGATGACCGCCAGGATAATGACGATGATGATGGCGGCCACGATGCCGCCGATGGTCATGATCTTCTCCATCTTCGGATCCAGGATACCGCCGTCACTGTCCTCATCGTCCTCGTCTTCCTCGTTCCGGTTCTTTCGTCTGTCCTTCTCCTTTTTTCCCTTCTTCTCCTTCTTGTCTTTCTTCAGGGAACCAAAGAGACCGCCTCTGCGGCTGTGTCTATCCTCGTACGCGTCATCCTCGTAGTCTTCGTCGTCGTACTCCTCGTCATCCTCGTAGTCCCGATCGTCCTCATACTCCCGGTCGTCCTCGTACTCCTCGTCATCCTCGTAGTCTTCGTAGTCTTCCTCGTCCTCATAGTCATCGTCCTCGTAGTCCTTCTCACGCTTCGCGTTCAGACGATCGAGGTAGGCATAACGGGACTCTGCATCGTCAGAGGATGCCGGAATCCGTCCGGTCTCCCGCTTGATCTTCGTGATCTCGTCCCGGGTGATGGCTACCGTCTTGGCTCCGTCCGGCACGACATCCTTTACGAAATTCACATCCGGCGTCATCAGCGACTGCTTCAGATCTGCGATGAGATCTGCCGCACAGGCATAGCGGCGATCCGGACTCTTCTCCGTACATTTCAGGATGATGTGCTCCAGGCTTACCGGTACATCGGAAGCGTAGACGCGGGGCGATACGATATCCTCCTGCAGATGCTTCACGGCCACCACGACCGTGGTCTCACCGTCGAAGGGCACCCGTCCGGTCACCATCTCATACATGACGATACCCAGAGAATAGATGTCGCTCTTGGCATCGCTGTAGCCGCCTCTGGCCTGCTCCGGAGAGGTATAATGCACGGAGCCCATGGCATCCGCTGTATTCGTATTCGAGGAGATGGATTTGGCGATGCCGAAATCCGTCACCTTTACCTTGCCATCCCGGGAAATGATGATATTCTGGGGCTTAATGTCCCGGTGTACGATCTGATTGTTATGCGCGATCTCCAGACCCGAAGCCACCTGAATGGCGATGCTGGTCGCCTCCTTGACGGTCAGCCTGCCTTTTTTCTCGATATAGGTCTTGAGG
>CAVKIR010000249.1:1679-2937 GCA_963656395.1 Prevotella sp. CAG:279 | reverse complement strand
ATCATGTTCATACGCAGCCTGACAGCAAGTGTCTGGCTGCTGTTTGAACTGTAACACTTTACCTTACCTTCCACCTCTGCGCCTTGGTTCCGTTCGTATCATAGAGCTGAATGTTCGAGCCGTTATAGACTGCGGCACCGCTTAAGTCGATGCATTTATTCGGATTCAGGGACGAGACGAAGGTAAGGCTGCCGTCGGACTGCCTGATACCGATCCATTTCTGCGCCTTCGTGCCGTTTGACTCGTATTGCTGGATGTTCGCTCCGTTCGCGGTATTCGCACCGCTGACGTCCAACACCTTGCCGCTGCCCACATTGGTGAGGGTCAGATAACCCTTCGCATCATGGGTCACCTTCCACTTCTGGGCGCCGGTGCCGTTCGACGCATAGAGCTGCACGTTCGCACCGCTGTAGCGGGAACCGCCGCTGACATCCAGGGCATAGCCCTGATTGAGGACGGAGAGGAAGGCGTAGGTTCCATCCTTCAGGTCATCCCGATGGGCTGCGGCCAGATCATCCAGCAGCGTGTTCTGGGTCAGGGTCCACTTCTGCGCCTTGGTGCCATTCGCGTCATAGAGCTGAATGTTCGAGCCGTTATAGACCGCCGCTGCACTTAGGTCGATGGTTTTCTTCTGATCGAGAGCCGAGATGAAGGTAAAGCTGCCGTCGGACTGCCTGATGCCGATCCACTTCTGCGCCTTCGTGCTGTTCGACTCGTATTGCTGGATATTCGCCCCGTTCGCGGTATTCGCACCGCTGACGTCCAGCACCTTGCCGCTGCCCACATTGGTGAGGGTCAGATAGCCCTTCGCGTCATGGGTCACCCTCCACTTCTGGGCGCCGGTATCATTGCGGGTATACAGCTGTACATTTGCGCCGCTGCTCCTGGAACCGCCGGATACATCCAGTACGAAGCTGTCATTTAAGACGGATCGAATCACATAGGTGCCGTCCTGCACGTCCGCCTGATGCTCAGCTGCCAGGGCATCCAAAAGCTCCTGGGGCGTCGGCTGCGGAGCCGGCTCCGGTTCCGGTTCGGGCTCCGGCTCGGGTTCAGGTTCCGGGGCAGGCGCCGGGTCAGGTTCTGCATCCTCCACATTCGAGGTCAGAGCCTTGATGCAATAATTTCCGCTCACATTCCATGGCCGATAGCTTAACCCGTCTGTAGAATAATAGCTGCCCTCTGCCGCTGTCGCCGGGCACGACCAGACCGTCGTGTCTCCATTGGCATAGTTGATGGCCTGCTCATAATCCATGGC
>CAVKIR010000249.1:0-1635 GCA_963656395.1 Prevotella sp. CAG:279 | reverse complement strand
ATTTTTATCCAGAGAAACCACGACGGAAAAATAGCTGCCGGGCTTTAGTGTCACTGCTTCTTCCAGATCAATCGTATAGACGCCCGCATAGGCGGTCTGTCCTTCGGTGGACGCAGCCTCCTGCTTCTGTCCGCTTAAGGGATTCTTCGGATCCGTCAGATCCGTATAGATCTCGATGTCATATCCCACACCCGCCGTATGGGTAAAGGAGAGCTGCACCGTCTTCAGGCTTTCCGCCTCGATCCCTTCCTGCTCCTGCACCTGGAATACATTGGCCTCGTGGGTCGTCCAGGTATCGTAGTAGGTGTTCAGTCCTCCATCCAATTGATAATTGTTATCATATTCGCCCGCCTCGTCCATATCGAAGAACCAGGCTGCCGTAGAAAGAGACGCAGATTCGTAGGACATCCAGAAATAGCTCACATAATTTCCCCAGCTATTGCGGCAAAGCCAGGCGCCATCATTGCTTGGCTTCTCAGCACCCGGGAAATTGTCCTTTGAAAAGTTATCATCCCAGCCCACCAGCATCACGGCATGGCCGCCTCCGCTGTAATCGGTATCGTAATATGTCCAGACACTATCCGCATCGTCCCAGAGCATGCCCTGATCCTGATGCTGGTACATCACGCCGGCGGCTCCATGCTCCATGATTCCGGCCTTTACCGCGTCGCTATCCTCCGTTCGATTCACCTTGTAGGCATTTCGCAGGAGATAGGTATCGTGATCATAGGCATATTCCTCAGAAAGGTCATTGGCTGCCGCATCGGCTGCCTTGCTGTAGGGAAGTACGCTCTCCCCAGCCGCGCCGCTCCACTGGGTCAGACGTCTGACCGCATTCGCATAATTGCCACCGTAATTCAGGAAATTGTATTCCGACGAATTGTAAAACTTCGACTGGTCTCCCTTGGTGCCGCCCAGCGGATCGACCACGGAATTGAACGTAAAATAGATCAGCTGCAGCTCGCTCAGGTCGATGGAGGCATCCGCAAGCCCCTTGTTGATCAGATCAAATTCTGCAAGGCCGATGGCGGAAAAAGCCCAGCAGGTTCCGTAAGGATTCTGATTGCGGTTCTCCGGGTAGGAGCCTCGTTCATCCCAGGATGACGGGATGTCCGCATAGGCGCTGATGCCATCTTCATAGACCGGTACGTCCTCGTCCTGCTCGTCCGGGAGATAGCCGCCTACCATGGAATCGGTGGTTTCCGCATGAATAGGTGAGCTTGGCTCAGCCGCGAGAGCCGTGGTATTCTGCGCCAAGACGAGGCTAAGCAGGAGAAGGAGGGAAATTGATTTTCTTATTTTTCTCTTTCGGTTCATGTATTTTGGTTCCTTTCGCTTTTGTTCACGAATAGCTTCTGATATTGCTCTGCCGCTTCCTGCCCGATATAGGTACCATTATACCTATCCTCTCAGAAATCTTTTTTAGTTCCATTCATCCTCCTGTCCTGCAGAAAATTTATAGAACTTGACCTTATTATAAATCGATTTGATTTTTCAGGCAATAGCAGTCTATCGAATTTCTGATGAAATATGTTCTTTTTGATAATTCTAAGAAAGAGGGGAGAGCAAGCTTCTTCTGTTCTCCCCTCTCTGTCACTCTCTTATTGTAATTCCTTCTCAATTCCCGTTTTCTCG
>CAVKIR010000248.1:0-2939 GCA_963656395.1 Prevotella sp. CAG:279 | reverse complement strand
AATCTACGCTGTATGCTGTAGCGATATGCAGGGAAGCGCAGGCAGTGCCAATGCAGTGAAGACCATCGCACAGCAGCTGTATCCGGACAAATTCTAAATACGAATCAGCAAAGGAAGGCAGGGGAGTGTAAAAGCTCCCCTTCTTTATTCCACTTTGCAGGATCCTATTTTAAGTGCGAAACAGGAGGAAAGTATGAAAGGAACAGGAAATGCAGGAAAAGGCCGATTCTGGCTGACCTTGGGTCTGGTGCTGCTGCTCATCGTAATCGCAGTGACGATCTCGACCACCATCGGTGCCGTCAATGTCTCTGCCGGCGATATCGGTAAAATCCTTGTAAATAAGATTTCCCGAAAAGAGGTCTTTGAGATAGCCTGGGAGGGAAAGACGGAAAATATCATCTGGAATATCCGATTTCCCAGAGTGCTGATGGCCTTTATCGTGGGCGCAGGACTGTCGCTCTGCGGCGTTCTGATGCAGGCTCTGACCAAGAATCCGCTGGCAGATCCGTATGTGCTGGGTATCTCTTCCGGCGCGTCTGCGGGCGCAGTAGGCGTTATCATTCTGGGTTGGTTTAGCTTCATGGGCGGCTATTCCGTCATTTTCGGCGCGACCTTAGGCGCCGCTATCTCCATCTGTCTGTCTCTGGGAATCGCTTCCATGAAGGGGCGGATTACCTCGACCCAGCTGGTGCTGGCCGGAATCGCCACCTCGGCCTTCTTCTCGGCGGTGACGAACCTGATTATCTACGGATTTAACCAGGGCTCGGATAAGACGAAAATGGCACAGTACTGGATGGTGGGTTCTTTAAGCGGAGCCACCTGGAGCCGTGTAAAATACGTGGCCATCGTGGCCGTCATTATGGTCGTTATTATTTTCCTTTTTGCGAAGGAGCTGGACGTACTGCTGCTGGGTGACGATGTGGCGGAGACTCTGGGTGTGGATACGCGGAAGACGAAGCTTTTGATTATCGTGGCATCCACGGTGCTGACCGGTGTCGTGGTGTCTGTCAGCGGTGTTATCGGCTTTGTAGGACTGGTGGTGCCCCATATCATGCGAAGCTTCGTGGGCTCCGGTCATAAGCGGCTGATTCCCGTGGCTATTCTGGCGGGCGGTCTCTTTACCATGGTGGCGGATCTGATTTCCCGTATCATCATTGCACCGGAGGAGCTTCCCATCGGCGTCATCGCGGCATTTATCGGCGCGCCCTTCTTCCTGTATCTGATTCGCAAGGGCAGCGCGGGAAGAAAGTAGAGGAGGCAGAGCATGAGTTTACAGGTAAAAAATCTGGATTATCAGATAGGCGGGAAAAGCATTCTGGAACAAATCTGCCTGGAGGTGAAGGACGGTGAATTTGTCGGGTTAGTCGGACCGAACGGCTGCGGAAAATCCACCCTGCTCAAAAATATCTACCGGACGTATAAGCCGGGTCGCGGCACGGTATTCCTGAATGAAAAGGACGTGCTGGATTTCTCCTACAAAAAGATGGCCGGGGAAATGGCGGTTATGGCTCAGGAAAACCATGTGGAATTCGATTTCGAGGTGCGGGACATGGTCATGTTCGGCCGATATGCCAAGAAAAAATTCCTGCAGGGAGATTCGGCGGAGGATAAGAAGCTCTGTGAAAAATGCCTGAAGGAAGTGGGACTCTCGGGCTACGAGCACCGCTCCTACTTAAGCCTGTCCGGCGGCGAGAAGCAGCGGGTGCTGCTGGCCCGTGTGCTGATGCAGGAGAGCGCCTTTATCGTGCTGGATGAGCCGACGAACCATCTGGACGTGAGCTATCAGTATCAGATTATGGACATTCTGAAGGGGCAGGATGTGACGGTATTTTCCTCCATTCACGATCTGAATCTGGCGGCCCTTTACTGCGATAAAATCATCTTTATGTATCAGGGAAAAATCGTGGACTACGGTACTCCCAAGGAGGTATTGACCCGGGAGAATCTCCGGGAATACTTCGGTATCGAGGCGCAGATCACGACAAATACGGCGACAGGAAAGCAGCAGATCTATTATCTGCCGGGCTGGATCAAAAGTGGAAAAAGAGCTTGACAAAACGTTTTTTCATGCCTATAATAAACGCAGATTTTACATAAATCACAAAGGCTTTGACGGGAACAAGTAGAAGTCGGACAGGACGCACAGAAAGCAGCCGGTGGATGAGAGGCGCGCGTACCACCTGATTTTGAATACATCCCCGAGCTTCGCACCGAACCGGAATTCGAAGTAGGCTGCGACGGAATCCCGCACCCGTTAGCGTGCTAGAGTGTCGATACCTGGCACTCGAAGAGGTAAGCAGCGCGAGCTGTTTATGAAAAAAAGGTGGTAACACGAGCGTAGCCCTCGTCCTTTTATGGGACGGGGGTTTTTCACGTAAGCAATGAGCCTTGGCTTCGCAGAAGCTAAGGCTGCATGGCGGGGTAGATTTATTATTTAGGAGGAAGAGAAAATGGCAGAAAACATTTACGACGTACTCATGGAGCGCGGCTTCATCGAGCAGTGCACCCATCCGGAGGAGGTTCGCGAGCTCCTCGGCAAGGAAAAAGTAACCTTTTACATCGGCTTTGACGCCACCGCAGACAGCCTGACCGCAGGACATTTCCTGACCATCATGGCGATGATGCATATGCAGAGAGCGGGACATCGCCCCATCGCCCTCTTGGGCGGCGGAACCACCATGGTAGGTGACCCCTCCGGCAAGTCCGATATGCGTAAGATTATGACCAAGGAGACCATTCAGCACAACGCGGACTGCTTCAAAAACCAGCTGTCCCGTTTCATCAGCTTCGACAACGATAACGCGATCCTGGCCAACAACGCAGACTGGCTGCTGGATTTAAACTACGTGGATTTCCTGCGGGAGGTAGGAGCCCATTTCTCCGTAAACCGGATGCTGACCGCAGAGTGCTACAAGCAGAGAATGGAGAAGGGCCTGACC
>CAVKIR010000247.1:0-2961 GCA_963656395.1 Prevotella sp. CAG:279 | reverse complement strand
ATTCCTGTATAGGGCCGCCTTTGCGAGCCATCATGGACTGGCTGGCGTTTGTACAGTAACCTGGAATCTTCGGAGAGATTTTCTCCCTGGAATTATCAGATTTCGATGATAGGTTCAGGTTAGCATGGCTTTTCGTGGCTGTCAAATGGTTTCGTTCGACAAATGCCAAGAACTTAGACAAAAAAACCGCAGGATACTCTTATCCCACGGATTTTCAAATCTGATGAAACATTACTCCAATTTCCCCCGAAGCTCCCTCTCCCGGCTGCCTGCGTCCAGCAGGTCTTCCGCTTCCTTCGAAAGCTCCGGCAGTTTCTCCTTAAGAACCTTCGCGCAGACCGGGTGCTCCCGGATGCCGGTCAGAAAGATGACCAGCTCCTGCTTTTTGCCGAAGGTACGGCGGATGAAGGAGGCGCCGTTTTGCAGGGCTGTACGAAGCTCACTCCGCTGCTCTTCTGCCCGGCTCCGCTCCTTTTCGCTTCTTATGGAAAATGCGTCCGTGACCACGTCCGTTCGGACTGCCTCCCGGCATGCGCGAATGACTTTGTATAACTGCTGCTCCCGCTCTTCCTCCTTGGCGTCCAACAGGCCGTTTTCTTTGCGCACCGCCAGACTTCGGCGGCGGCTCTCCAGACGCTCGTCGATGAGAGCGATCAGCTCCTCTGCCGTCTTTCTCCCGTTCGCTTCCAGGCCGTCCGCAAAGAAGCGTAGGCTCTCAGAGAGCTTCTGCTGCTCTGCGTAAGCCCCGCCCATGGTATAGATGCGCTGCAACAGGAGCCAGACGATGCAGAGGCGCTCGTCGAAGGGCAGGGACGGCAGGTTCGCTGGTACGTGCGCTGTTCCGGTCAGGATCTGCTCCGGCTTTAGTTCTTTTTTCCATTTTTCATAGAGGTGATAATAGAAGGTGAATTCCGCCGCCGTGTCCTCGTCCTGAAGATACTGACCGAAGAGTACATCCTCCACACCCAGATCCAACTCCTCCATGGTCAGCAATATTTCTGACAAATCCTCCCAGGCGCGGCCGGTCACAAAGCCCTTCTCTCCGGGCTCCATCACATAAAAGCGCTCCGGGCGCAGTTCCAAAAAGGACAGCACCGCCGGGTGCAGGCCCTGCGCCGCGGCGTAGGTCTTCCAGATGGTGAAATCCGGCTCCACGTTCATGCAGCGCACACGATCCAGGGTCACGGTGTCGAATTCCCGTACGGAGCGGTTGTAGGCGTGCGGGTTGCCTGCGGCTACGATGACCCAGCCCTCAGGCAGCGCATGGCTTCCGAAGGTCTTATACTGAAGGAATTGCAGCATGGCGGGCATCAGAGTCTCCGATACGCAATTGATCTCATCCAGAAATAATATGCCGTCGGTGCAGCCGGTTTTCTCCATCTGTTCGTAGGCCGACGCAATGATTTCGCTCATGGTATAGGATGTCACGGTGTATGCTTGTCCCGCAAACCTTTTCTCGGTCAGCACCGGCAAGCCGATGGCGCTCTGGCGAGTGTGATGGGTCATGGTGTAGGCCACCAGGCCGATGGAGCACTCCCGGGCGATCTGCTCCATGATGGCGGTCTTGCCGATGCCCGGCGGGCCGATTAGCAATACCGGGCGCTGACGCGGCACCGGGATCCGAAAGGTTCCGGCCTTCGTTCTCGCTGTATAGGCACGGACGGTTTTCTTGATTTCTTCTTTTGCTTCCTGTATGTTCATGCCTTTCTCTCCTCCAGCACCAGACGGTGTACCCAGTCCGGCATATCGATGGCGTCGAAATGCCCGTTCAGCATCACGAACCAGACCTGATAATCCGGTTCCTTCTTCGGATACCAGCCGCAGCCGTCCGTGAAGTACAGGATACCCCGCAGATCCCTAAGCTCGCCGTGCTTTCGCAGCTCCTCGATCCGTTCGAAGGCCGGACGAAAATCAGTGCCGCCTCCGCCTCGGATCTCCAGATGCTCCAGATATTTTTCGAATTCCTCTTTGTTATGGATGCAGTCGTCCCGCTGGATCTGATTATCACACTGCATCAGATGCAGGCAGAAGCTTCGGAAAAACAGACGCTCCTGCGTAAGGATTCCCCTTGTCTCCTCCAGGAAGACCCGCACCAGCTCTTTTTCGCAGGATCCGGAGGTGTCAATGACGATGACCAGGTCGGCGATTTTGCGCTCCTCGCTGTATTCCAGGGGCTCGATGAACGGCATGTCTCCATATAGCTGAAGGCCGTAGCTGTACCAGGCATACTGAAATTCATCCATGTTCAGGCGGCTGTCCTCCCGGTAGGCGGATAGACTCATCAGGATATCACGGTAGTCTCCACGCTGACCGGCCGTCGGAACAAGGTGCTGGGTTCGGCTGCGCCTCGCCGTCCCGGCCTTTCGCTTTCGACGGGGATTGCCGCTTCGAAGCAGTTTTTCGCCCTGCCCCTGCCAGAAGGCCTTCTCCCGCTCGTCGGGTCTTTTCCCCCAAAGGCTGTGTTCGTCCACCGGGGACTTTTTCGGGATGGATTCTCCCCAAAGCTCTTCCGTCAGCTCCCAGACCTTGTCGTCGCAGACGACCTCCCAGGCTTTACGCTCCTGCGGTTCCACGCGCCAGGCCTCGAAGGGGTGACCTAAGAGACAGTGACTCAGCATATGCAGGAGCTCCTGGCTAAGGAAGTCACTGTCTTGCAGAAAATCCGCCTGGAGACGGGATGGAGAAAGATAGAACGTGTGGCCGTCGGTGGAAAAACCTTCACAGGCTTCGTCTATCCGGAACTTCACCGCGCCCAGCACAGGTGCCAGGCCATGGAGACGCTGATAGAGCTTCAGCTTTATCAGATCGAGGATTTCGTATTCGGTTGTGTATAGATCCACCGGTTTTTCCATCGTTTTCTCCACCTTCCAATTTCTGAAAAAACAGACCCTTTCACAAGTATCTTTTTTTCGTAAAAATGATATTTGCAAAATGGCCTGTCAAACTATTCTTGGCTATGCC
>CAVKIR010000246.1:2378-2962 GCA_963656395.1 Prevotella sp. CAG:279 | reverse complement strand
GATGATGGCTGCCGGGGATTTTCCAAGTCTGCAGATATCTCTTTTGAAAATCTGTATCACTTTCTTCATTAAAATCCTCTTCCTCCTCCGAATCTATGATTTTCCTATCATAATTCAATTGATCTTTACCTAAAAAATATATTATAATAAAAAAAAATTAAAGAGCAATGACCAGTATGTTCCGTTTCGTAACATACTACACAGTTGAGCATAAAGTGAGCATATTGTAATGGACAAGAGAATCAGTAAGACAAGAGACGCAATTATCGATGCCTATCTGGAATTAATCGTAGAGAAAAAGGATCAGAAGATCACCATTTCCGAGCTGGCTCAGCGGGCTAATATCGCCCGCAAGACCTTTTACCTCCACTACGAATCCCTGGAGGACATCATGCGGGACGCCGCCCATCGGAAGATCGACGAGCTCGTGCAGATTCTGGAAAAGAAGCACTTCTTTTCCAACCCCTTCGAGACGGACGTGCTGTTTCAGTGCATGAATCAGCTGATGGAGCCGGATGTGGCCTATTATCGTTACATTTCCAGGGAGAATCCCAACGCCTTCTTCTGGGTGGAGATCAAGCGCA
>CAVKIR010000246.1:0-2368 GCA_963656395.1 Prevotella sp. CAG:279 | reverse complement strand
AGCGCATCATCATCGAAACGACCGTGGAGGTCTACCGCGATAAGGTGGATTTCTCGCTCGAGGAGTTGCGCCTCTATGTGGAGTATTTTGTATCCGGCGTGATCGCCGTCTATGTGGCCTGGCTGCGGGGTGAGATTCCGCTGTCCTTAAGCGAGCTGGCCCGCATCTCCGGGGAGGCCACCTCCCACGGAATCTGGAAGCCGGACAAGCTTAAGGATTGACTTACGGACGAACGGCATCTTCTTGAATGCCTTCGTCATTCAAGAAGCATCGGATTACCATCCGATGAAAAAAGAGAGAATAAGGTGTTCTTACAAGCAAGCTTGACGATCACCTTATTCTCTCTTTTTTACGCCGTTCTGGTTTTTTACGTTTAGTTCACATATTTCAAAATGATATCCCAGATATCCTGCCGCTCGAAGCCCAGCTTCCAGGCGGAGATACCTGCCAGATTATATTCCTTGATCAATGCCGCCTTCAGCGCGATGGATTCCTCCTCCTCCAGCCATACCTTATAGGTCTTGCCGTCGGACTCGTACTCGGCATAATACTGACCCGTGGTCTCGTCCCAGGTCTTCTCTGCGCCGTTGGCTGCCAGAATCTTGTCGATGGCGTCCATGCCGTAGGCCTTGCTGGTGACGACATTCGGCACGTAGGTGTCGGTATCCGACTCCTGCGCCAGCTCCTCCTCGGTCTTAGGCCGCTCCTCCCAGAGTCTGGTATAGAAGGGTACTGCATTGATGACCTTCTCTGCCGGAACCTCCTTCAAGGTCTCCTCGATGCCTTCCCGCACCCAGCCGATGCTGGCCACGCTTCCGGCCTCCTCCGACGTCGCATAATGCTCATCATAGCCCATGATCACCACGTAGTCCGCCACTGTGCCCTGCTCCTTGCGGTTATAGAACATGTTATGATCCGCCGGGCGGTAATTATCGACGGAGAGGATAATGCCGTTCAGCCGGCACATGATGGACAGCTCCCGCAGGAACTCCACATAGGCCTTAGCCGAATTCTCATTGATATATTCGAAATCCACATTGATGCCGTCCAGGTCAAACTCGATGGCCTTGGCAATCAGGTTGCTGACCAGCCGCTGTCTCGAAGAGGTCCGGGACAGAATCTCCTGGTCGGTAATCGTATCCTTATTCGTGATATCCTCCACCAGAGCCCATACCTCGATGTTGTTTTGGTGGCAATAGTTTACATAAGTCTGGCTCGCCAGGGAATCGATGTTGCCGTCATCGTCCTTCAGGAAGAACCAGGTCGGGGAAATGGTGGTGAGGCCCTTGGTGTTCGCGATCATTTCCAGAACCTTGCTGTTCGCATCTGCATTCGTCACCTGATGCCAGGCCATATTGATGGTATAATCCTTGGAAATGCTTGAATACTCAGGCTCGGTATAATTGGACTCGGTGGTCTCCTCACCCTTCTGGCCCAGGTATTTATTGCGGATATAGCCGATGAAGCCGTTGGCAGTGCGAACCTTCGTCCAGTCCCCCACATCCTCCGTCTCCTCCAGCACATAGAGGGTATCACCCTTGGATACATCGGTCAGAATCGGACTCTTGATACCCGCCTGGTAGCGGACAGCGGCATTCTTCTTTGCGGTCACCGTCTCCGCGGTGCCGAATTCTGTCTTTATTACGACACGATTTACATCGTCTGTCAGCAGCTCATAGGTCATACCGGTATAGTTCTGAATATAAGCCAAAGCCACATAGGCTGTGTCGCCGTCCACCTTGACCGGCGCGTAGTCCAACGTATTGGACTGCTTCGCCACGGTGTAGGTATTGCTTCCCACGGAGGCCGTAATCAGCTCCGTCGGGGTCGTATACAGGAGCTGATTCTCCTGGGAATCCCAGTAGAAGCGGGAGTTCAGGTAATCATACAGGGTATCCGTCGTCACATAGGGCTGGCCGTCGATGACCTTTGCCTTAAAATCCATCTTCTTGTCATTCAGGATCACGGCTGCCTCGTCACTGCCCGTCACTTCAAAATACGTATTCCAGCTCATGCGCTCCTTGGAGGAGCTATATTTCTCATAAAGGAAAGCGATCAGTACGCCTGCCAGAATCAGCACGATCAGTGCAAATACAGCCAGCATGGGGCCTGCATTTCGTCTTCCCCTGGGTCTTCTTCGTCTCTTTTGTCTTGTCGCTGCCATAATGGAAACCTCCTATCGGTTCTATCATAACAGAATTTTCCCCTTCCGTCACCCATTTTCGAACGATTTTCGTAACTGTTCAGTACCTTCACCGTTACGAATGCAAAATCCATAAGAATCGGCTTCGCCGATGGGATTTTGCACTCCCAAATCATGTTCATACGGAGCTAGACATCCAGTGGATGTCTGTTCAGCTCCGACCGA
>CAVKIR010000245.1:0-2967 GCA_963656395.1 Prevotella sp. CAG:279 | reverse complement strand
GCCGATTCTCATGGATTTTGCATACGTAACTGGTCAGGTACTGAACAGTTACGTATTTTGTAAGAAGATACCCGTTTTCGAACGGATCCGAAATGAGAAGAACAGGAGGATTTCCCTATGTCGAAGGAAGAAAAAAGAGGCGTTCACATGATACATGAGGACAGTCAGTTGGGTGAGGTGCAGATCGCAGATGAGGTAGTCGCTACCATCGCAGGCCTCGCGGCTACGGAGGTAAAGGGTGTAGCCTCTATGGCCGGCAATATCACGAATGAGCTGATCGGAAAGCTCGGCGTGAAGAATCTGTCCAAGGGCGTCAAGGTTCTGGTGACCGGACACAGTGTCGACGTGGATCTGGCTCTGAATATCGAATACGGCTACAGCATCATGAAGGTATCCGAGAAGGTTCAGGATCGCGTGAAGAGCGCCATCGAGAACATGACAGGACTGGAAGTGGCTATGGTCAATATCCGCATTGTCAATGTAAATATGGGAAAAGAAGAAAAGTAAGCGTTACTGTTCGGGAGCGGCTGCAGTCAGCGGCTCCCTTTTCAAACGATAAGAGGGAAAAAGGCAAAGTAAGATGAAAAGACGAGAATTACGAGAGCATATTTTTGAACTGCTGTTTCGCATCGAGTTCAACAGCATAGAGGAGATGCCGGAGCAGATGCGCCTGTTCTTCGAGGGATTGGGAGAGGTCGAACCGCAGGATCAGGCATATATCGAGAAGAAATATGCTGCGATCATGGAGCGGCTTCCGGAGATCGATCGGGTTCTGGAGAAGACTGCAGAAGGGTGGAAGGTCTCCCGTATGGGCAAGACCGATCTGACGATTCTGCGCCTGGCAGTCTATGAGATGGAATACGATGAGGATGTTCCGGTGGGTGTGGCGGTCAATGAAGCAGTAGAGCTGTCCAAGAAGTTCGGCGGCGATGAGTCCCCGGCCTTTGTCAACGGAATCCTGGGTAAGATTGGAAAGACAGGAAAAGCAGAATGAAGCATGTCTATACGGTAGCGCAGGTAAACACATATATCAAAAATATGTTTACGCAGGATTTTATGCTGAACCGTATTTACGTAAAGGGAGAGGTGTCCAACTGTAAATATCACAGTTCCGGGCACATCTACTTTTCTCTGAAGGATGAGAGCGGAGCAGTCGGATGCGTCATGTTTGCAGGCGACCGGAAAGGGCTGGCCTTTCCGATGAAGGACGGACAGAGAGTCGTCGTGCTGGGGCGTGTCGGCGTCTATGAGCGCAGCGGCAGCTATCAGCTCTATGCCAGGGAGATCATAAAGGACGGCATGGGACAGCTCTATGAGGCCTACGAGAAGCTGAAGACGGAGCTCGAAGAGATGGGGATGTTCGCAGCGGAGTATAAGCAGCCGATTCCGTATTATGCCAGGAAGGTGGGCGTGGTGACGGCTCCCACGGGAGCAGCCGTCCAGGACATCCGCAACATTGCCCTTCGGCGCAATCCTTACGTGCAGCTCATCCTCTATCCGGCTCAGGTGCAGGGCGAGGGTGCCGCAGACAGCATCGTGCGGGGTATCGAGGCGCTGGATGTTCTGGGACTGGATGTATTGATTGTGGGACGCGGCGGCGGTTCCATCGAGGATCTGTGGGCCTTCAATGAAGAAAAGGTTGCCAGAGCTATTTTCGACTGCCATACGCCGGTGATCTCTGCGGTCGGTCATGAGACCGATACGACCATTGCCGATTATGTGGCGGATCTGCGGGCGCCGACTCCGTCTGCGGCGGCAGAGCTGGCCGTGGCCGATATCCGGGAGCTTCTGGATCGGATGCGGAGCTATCAGCAGCAGTTTGAGACGGTCTTTCGCCATAGAATGGAAAATTATTACAGAAGATTGGCGGAGCTGAAGAGCCGTGTGCAGCGCATCAGTCCGGAGACGCAGCTTCTGGAGAAGCGGATGCGTCTGGCGGAGCTGTCCACAGGCTTCACCCAGGCCATGGAGAATAAGCTGTCGGAACGGAAATACAGTCTGAGCCTGTATGCCGAGCGTCTGCACGGCCTCTCGCCTCTTCGGAAGCTGCAGCAGGGGTATTCCTACACGGAAGGACCGAACGGCAAGGCAGTCACCGGAATCGACGAGGTGACGGAGGGCGAACGGATCCGGATTCATGTGACAGACGGTATATACACAGCGGTAGTAGAGAGCCGCGAGAAGATAAAAAAGAGAAATGATGATTCGGTACAGCCTGAAGCACTTGCTGCTGAAGGCGTAAGAAAGTGATTCAGGGGTGCAAAATCCCATCGGCGAAGCCGATTTTCATGGATTTTGCATCTTAACTGGTCAGGTACTGAACAGTTAAGAGAGGATAGCGGTATGGCGACGAAAAAGAAGGAAACGACACTGGAAGAAAATTTCGCGCAGCTGGATACAATGCTGGAAAAGCTGGCGGATCGGGATGTACCGCTGGAAGAATCCTTTGCGATTTATGCCGAGGGCATGAAGCTTCTGAAGACCTGCGGCGAAAAGCTGGATAAGGTGGAGAAAAAGATGCTGGTCATGAATGAGGAGGGAAAACTGGATGAGTTTTAAAGAGGAACTTCGTACCAAGACAGAAGAGATCGAGAAGCTGCTTCTTACCTATCTGCCGGAGGAGACCGGTTTCCAGAAGACAATTCTGGAAGCGGTAAACTATAGTATTCTGGCAGGTGGCAAGAGACTTCGGCCTCTTCTGATGAAAGAGACCTTTTTGATGTTCGGCGGTGAGGGAAAGCTTGTGGAGCCCTTTATGGCAGCCATGGAAATGATTCATACGTATTCCCTGGTGCACGACGATCTTCCGGCCATGGATAACGATGAGTATCGCCGCGGAAAGAAGACCACCCATGCGGTATACGGGGAGGCTATGGGGATTCTGGCCGGCGACGCCCTGCTGAATCTGGCCTTTGAGACAGCGGCAGGAGCCTTTGATATCGAGCCCGGTCCGCGGACGGCGAAGGC
>CAVKIR010000244.1:0-2989 GCA_963656395.1 Prevotella sp. CAG:279 | reverse complement strand
AGCTTGAACTCACCCTTTTTCAGAGTCACGTCCTCAGCGCTCCGAAGGTCCACCCAGTCGGACTTGCCGCCGATGTAGGCCAGCTTTTCGATTTTATCAGTAAAATATTTGATTCTAATGGTCTTTGTCATTTCCGTCGGTCTCCTTAAGCCCCCTTTTCAAAAGTGCCAGGGCTGCCTCTACGGTGCTCTCCCGCACTTCTGCACGGTCGCCCTCAAAATGATGCTCTTCCACATACATCTGTCCCCGGACGGACACGGCAATGTATACAAGGCCTACCGGCTTCTCTTCGCTTCCGCCGTCCGGTCCCGCGATGCCGGTGGTGGCTATGGCAACATCTGCACCGCTTGCAAGAATCGCGCCTTTAGCCATCTCCCGGGCTGTCTTCTCGCTGACTGCACCGACCTCCTTTAATGTGGTCTTCTTCACATTCAGGAGCTTTCTCTTGGCCTTGTTGGAATAGGTGATGAAGCCCTGCTTAAATACCTCGGATACCCCCGGCACATCCACCAGCCGTGCGGCTACCAGGCCTCCCGTGCAGGACTCTGCAGTCGTCACTGTCAGCTCACCGTCCTTCAAAAGTTCTACTACTTCCTCTGCCAGCGTCATCTGCTGCTCTCCCATATCAAATCTCTCCTTCCAGAAGTATACCCTTATTTTTCGCCAGGTAATCCACCAGGGAAACCACGGTCAGAATCAGTGCCACCCATGTCACCATCGTCGTAATCGTCGTAAATACGCCGCCAAGGTCCAGAATCAACAGGATAATCATGATCATCTGGAAGGTGGTCTTAAACTTGCCCCAGTAGCTGGCCGCGATGACCACACCGTTGTCGGAGGCAATCAGGCGAAAGCCGCTGATGATGAACTCTCTGGAAATGATCACGATGACCATCCAGGCTGCCAGACGATTCATCTCCACCAGGCAAATCAGGGCGGAGCAAACCAGAAGCTTATCGGCCAGGGGATCCATGAATTTTCCGAAATTCGTCACCAGGTTATATTTTCTCGCAAGCTTTCCATCCAGAAGATCCGTCAGGCTTGCCACGATAAAGATGCCGAGGGCGATATACTTAGAGTAAGCACCGCCCAGGTCCGTCAGCATAAATACTACAAAAAACGGAATCATCAACACGCGCAGTGTCGTCAATTTATTGGGTAAATTCATTCTGCCAATTCTCCTATCAAATCATAATCTGCGGCTCCGGTTACGCGCACCTTCGCGAAATCGCCGCTCATCAGGGTCTCGTCGGTATTCAGGAACAGATAACCGTCCACGCCCGGCGCGTCCTTGTAGGTCCGGCACACGTAAGCGTTCTCGTCGGCCACCTGACCCTCTACCATGACCTCCAGGATCCGGCCTGTCATGGCGTCCGCCTTATCAAAGGCGATCTCCTGCTGCAGCTCCATCAGTTCTGCTCGCCGGTCTTCCTTGACCTCCTCCGGAATCTGGTCGGCCATTGTTGCCGCCGGGGTGTCCTCCTCCGGGGAGTAGGTAAATACGCCTAACCGGTCGAACTCACAGTCATCCACGAACCGCATCAGCTCTTCGTGATCCTCCTGGGTCTCTCCCGGGAAACCGGTAATCAGGGTGGTGCGCAGACAGATATCCGGAATCTCCTCCCGGAGACGTCCGATGATGTGCCGCAAATCCGCCTGGGTGGTTCTTCTTCCCATGCGCTTCAGGATCCGGTCGGAGGCATGCTGAATCGGAAGATCCAGATAATGACAGATCTTCGGCTCTTCCTTTATGACCTGAATCAGCTCCTCGGTGATCTCCTCCGGATAGCAATACAGCACGCGGATCCACTGGATACCGCCGATCTCTGCCAGCTTCTTTAAAAGCTGGGGCAGCTTCTTTTCGCCGTAAATGTCTTTTCCGTAGAGGGTGGTCTCCTGGGCTACCAGAATCAGCTCCTTGACGCCGCCTTCAGCCAGTTTTCGAGCCTCCTTTAAGAGCTGCTCCATGGGAACGCTGCGGTAATTGCCACGAACCTTCGGGATGATGCAGTAGGTACAGTGCTTGTCGCAGCCCTCCGCGATCTTCAGATAGGCGTAGTGGCCGCCGGTGGTCAGGGCTCTGGCCCCTTCCTGCTCCGGCACCAGACGGTCGATATCCTCGAAATGAAGCTCCTTCTGACCCTCCAGAACCTTCTCCACGGTCTCTACGATGGCGTCATAGGTGGTGGTGCCGAGAACCGCGTCCACCTCCGGGATCTCATCTATGATTTCCTTCTTGTAGCGCTGCGCCATACAGCCGGCCACGATCAGAGCCTTGCAGCTTCCTGCTTTCCGGTACTCTGCCATTTCCAGAATGGTATTGACACTTTCCTCCTTGGCATCGTTGATAAAGCAGCAGGTGTTCACGACGATCACATCTGCCTTGGTCTCATCGTCGGTGAAGGAAAAGCCCTTCTTGCCCAAAAGGCCAATCATGACCTCGGAATCCACCAGATTCTTGTCACAGCCAAGGGATACAAATAAAATTTTCATATACTGTCTCTTTCTTTTTACAATTTGTTCAGGCTTTTTCTCGCCTGGGAAGCTGCGCCAGCACGATGGCCGTAAACATCAGGACGCAGCCTAGGATTTCACGGCTGCTCAGGCTCTGGTCCAGCAGGAGCATGCCCGCCAGCACAGAGATCACAGACTCTAAGCTCATGATCAGCGAAGCAACCGTAGGATTCAGTCCCTTCTGGCCTACGATCTGCAGGGTATAGGCTACACCGCTGGATAAGACTCCCGCATAGAGAATGGGCAGCTTTGCCGCCAGGATGTCTGAGAGCGTCGGCTGTTCCCAGATAAGCATTCCCATACCGGATAGGATGCCGCATACAAAAAACTGGATACAGGCCAGCTTCACACAGTCTACCTGAGGTGCAAAATGATCGACCAGCATGATCTGGATCGAGAAAAACATGGCGCAGATAAATACCAGAATGTCACCCTGCTTCAGATACAGAGCTTCCGTGATACAGAGAAAATAAAG
>CAVKIR010000243.1:0-2995 GCA_963656395.1 Prevotella sp. CAG:279 | reverse complement strand
GGTCGCCGGTGTGGAGCAGCCTAAGGGGGATCTGGCTTTTTCGGTATATGAGTATAAGGTTACTACGTATTTCAGTCTGAAGCAGTATCTGGGGCTGTGCGCGGGGATGCTGCTTTTGGCTGTCGGAGTTACTGTTTTTTGTCGGACAGAGTGTGTGTAAGACGGACGGCAGAAAAAAGGAGTTTCCACGCTCGGGCACAAATAGGCCCTCCTTAGGAAATCTCCTTTTTTCCGCCTGTTGCTTGGCCGGGAGAACGCTCGGCAGTTTTTTTAAAGGGGCTGCACGATTAGGTGCAAGCCCCTTTTTTGTTTTGATTCCGGACGCACGGGAAATGGGATTTCCCTAACTGTCTTTCTGCGCCTGTGCTTTACTTCTCCAACAGGAGATAGCCGGCATTCTCGTGCAGAATTTCCAGATTCTGTAATTTCTCTATATTCTGCTCATAATCCAGTCTGTCCACATAAAGTACGACTCTGTCATTATCGCTCAGGAAGGCCTTGATGCCTCCTTCCTCGCAGTGGAAGTCTCCGCTGATCTCTGCCACGAAGAGCATATTCTGATCCCAGGTGCCGATGGTGGCCGGATCCTCGCCCGGTACGTAGATGTAGGCTTTTTCGCCTGCACAGGAGGCATCGCGGCTTACGCTCTCCCCGATGAAGAGCAGGAAGGGATCGCCGTGGGCTTCGCGGATGACGTGGAAATACGCATTTTTCATGTACAGGACTACGAGTCCGACGCTGAAGGCCGCAGCAGTTATCCCCACCAGCGTGTGAAGCCAGGTGAATTTTCCACTTGTGCCTGTGAGCTTTCCACTGTCATCCACAGTCTGCGTCATGAGCACTGCCGCCTGTCCGATGTCTGACACGGTGTTGCCCGCCAGCGGCAGCCGTATCAGCCAGCCCAGGATCGCCGCTGCTCCCAGAGCCAGCGGCACGGTGCAGGGATAGCAGTACCAGATGAGCTTCGTTCCGATGGCGGAGAAGCCGAGGAACGGCAGGAGAAACCACAGAAGCAGGCCTCCGCCCTGCTCCGCAGCTGCACGGTTCCATGCTTTTTTCTTCCACATGCCCAGCAATGCAGACAGTATTCCGATGCCACAGATCAGAAGCTGCCAGCGATAGATGAAGCCCTTGGCTCCGAATACTGTATCGTAATAGAAGCGAAACGGAAAGCGATGTCCTTCATAGTTTGCCTCTGTTGTACGCGCCAGCAGATCCGTCTCGATCATGTTCTTCAAGAAGAAGAAGCCATCCTTCGTATACCGCCATCCGAACCACAAGAGCAGCGGAACGAGGACGGACAGAAGAAAGCCTGCCCACTCCTTCTTTGTGAAATGCAGCATTTCCCCATTGGCCAGGAGATAGATGCCGCCGATGGCCAGGATCATGCCGGCATGCCAGCTCTTGGTCAGGAAGGCCAGAGCGAAGGCCAGGCCGCAGATCCAGACGTTTTTATGATTCTTTTTTACGGTAAGCATGGCCAGCATCGCCACTGTAAAAAGCAGCAGATACAGGCTGTCCGCATCTCCTGCCCGGGCCAGATGTGCCGACAGCGGCCGTTCGTTGGCGCAGAAGAAGCCCAGCACCAGCAGGGAGGCCTCCTTGCTCCAGCGCCTCGCGAACAGGGCGCAGATCACACCGGTCAGCAGATAGAACAGGGCGGAGAAAAAACGCAGACCCAGGACGCTGTAGCCAAAGATCCGAAAGCCCGACACGATCGTCCAGTAGCTTAGGGATGGCTTCAGGTTGTAGTCGTCCACCTCATAGTTATAGGTATGCCGGATATAGTCGTGATTCTGCATCATCTCGTAGGCATTGACCCCGTGACGGGCCTCGTCCCAGGAATCGACGTACTTGACATCCAGACAGCGGAAGCAGTAGAAGGCAAGCACCAGAACCCCGGCCGCAAAGAAAATCCAGTAATATTTTTCAAACAGACCAAGCAGGAATCTGTAAATTTCTGCAATCTTATCTGTCAGCTTTTTCCCTGTAACCATACCATTCTCCTGAATCATGCATCTATTTCAGTGTACCGCAATACACGCTGTACATGACCTCGGCGAACTGCTCATAGCCCGCCGCATCCGGATGCAGTGCGTCACCCTCGTCGAAGTTCGCATCGCTGTTGTGCATCAGCCCCAGCGGAATCAGAATCACACCCTTCATCCCGTCGAACTTCTTCGCCATGGCCTTCATCAGATCCATGATGCGCTTGTCCGAGCGATTCTTGAATTCTCCCGGAAGGAAGGCCGTTCCGTCCTGCTTCAGCATCTTCCCGATGGTCTCCTGGTCTCCCCAGTAGATGGTATTGACCAGATAGATCGGAATGTCCTTGTCATGGCGGCGGATATTGTCCACCATCTGGGCAATGGCATCTACCGTATCCGAGGGATCATCCTTTAAGCCATTGGTTCCCAGGAAGATCTGAATCACATCGGGATCCTTGCCTGTATACAGCTTATAATATTTCCAATCGAACATCTTCTGAACCGGATCGTAAAAAGGCTGAACGCCCTCGCTCACGCCGTCGGAGGAATATTCGGTGGGCTCCAGATAATCCTGAGCCGAGAAACCGCTCCGTCCTTCGTGACTGTACCGTGTCCAGCCTCTTGTTCCCGTAAATGTGATCTGCTCTCCGGACAGATGGTAGATGGTGCGGTACCATTCCCGTCCGTCCGAAAGGCTGTCTCCCATATTCATAATCGAGTATTCGCCCTCGAGCTTCTCCACCACATGGAGGGTGCTTTTCAGGGTCATGAGCTCATTTAC
Organism: Prevotella sp. CAG:279; assembly: GCA_963656395.1. Lineage (GTDB taxonomy): Bacteria > Bacillota > Clostridia > Lachnospirales > Lachnospiraceae > Laedolimicola. The sequence goes on along the minus strand of CAVKIR010000243.1, from coordinate 226 downwards.
ATTATAATCAAATACCGTCAGGGTCAGGGGGTAGTCCCCCACCTGCTCCTCTTTTCCGGTGACGGAGAAGCGATCCTCCAGATTCTCACCGATCGTACAGTCCCAGTTGCAGGCATAGCCATCCCGCAGGCCGGACCATACCACTTCGTCATCGTAGAGCTCGATGGTACTGCCTACCGCCACGTAGACATCCTCCGGCAGATAGGCCTCGATCTGGGGCTTGTAT
>CAVKIR010000242.1:0-3019 GCA_963656395.1 Prevotella sp. CAG:279 | reverse complement strand
GAAGTAGAATTGTGGGAGTGCGAAGCACGGAACAATTCGTGTAACCAAAAGTTCGTGTGTTTTGACACCCGAACCATTTATATGTAAAAAAGGAGCCCGGATCTCCGCTTTCGCAGGAGACTCAGGCTTACTCTAACCTCTTATTTATTCGCAGCCTCTACCTCTGCCTTGGTGCTCAGGGTCACGGTCACGGTCTTCTCGACATAGCTGCCGTTCTCCGGGGACTGCACGGTCACCTCTACGCTCTCGCCGGCCTCATAATACTGGATACGTTCCCGCAGCGTATCATAGGTCGTGATGCTCACGTTATCGAAGCGGGTCAGGATATCTCCCTTCTTCAATCCCGCGTTATCTGCTGCGCAGCCGGCTACCACGGATTTCAGGTAGACGCCCTGCGGCATATCGTACTGCTGGGCGATATCACTGGTCACATCCTGGCAGGTGACTCCCAGGTATCCCACCTTATCGCTGTCCACCGCGGAGCGGGTCTTCAGGTTCTGCAGATCTCCGATAATGCCTTCTACATCGGAAATGGGAATGGCGTATCCGATACCCTCGATCGAACTGGAGGACAGCTTAGCCTCATTGATGCCGATGACCTCGCCCTTCATATTCAGAAGTGCGCCGCCGCTGTTGCCGGGATTGATGGCAGCATCGGTCTGAATCACCTTATTGCTGATGGTGGTGCCGTCATCGCTCTGCAGCGTCACCTCTCTGTCTAAGGCACTGATGATTCCCTTTGTGACAGACTGTCCGTAGCCCAGGGCATTGCCGATGGCAATGACTTCATCGCCCACCTGCAATTCGGATGAGTCACCGATGGTCGCTGTCTTGATCTGAGAGAGGGTCTCCTCCGGAATGTCCGAAATCTTCACGGCGATAACGCCGATGTCCTTCGTGGCATCCGTTCCCTTGATCTGCGCCTCCACCGCGTTCGATCCATCCTTGTCCTCATCTACGCTGAATACGACGGAGAGGGTGGTCGCACCTGAGACCACATGGTTATTCGTCACAATCAGAAGCTCACTGTCATTCTCTCCGATAATGATGCCGGTTCCCGTGGAGGTAGACTCCTGCTGCTGCGGCTGACTGTACCAGCCAAAGCCCCAGTAATTCTGGACCTCCTTGACACTGACATTCGTGATGGCCACCAGAGAGGGCATGCACTGCTTTACGATGGCGGACACGGAGTCGGACGCATTCCCTGCGGTGCTTCCGCTCTGCACGGTATTGTCCTTCGACGCGGAGGATGTGCCGCTGTCTGTCGTATCCGTGGTTTTCTGACTTTCAGACGTTTTCTTGTCTCCGAAGAGCTTCTGGCCTATCAGGTTCGTTCCCTGAAAAGCAGTGCCGGCCACGACACCGAATACCAATGCGATGCATACGGTCTTGGCAATGATGCGTCCGAAGCCCTTCTTTTTTCCTTTTTTCTTCGGAGAAGCGCTCTCTGCGCGATTCTCCGCTCTCTGATAATCGCTGTCCTGATAGAAGGGTCCGGTATAGCGATACTGGCTTCCGGTGCTGCCGTTTTCTGTTCTTTCTGTTTTTTCATTGCCTGCGGTGCTTTCCACCACTGCGTTTTCTATCTTCTCTGTATTTGTCTCGTCTGCTCCGCTTCCATTTTCAGGGGTCGGCTGCTCAGACGGTTCTCTGTTCTCATCTTCGTACATATCGATGCACTCCTTCCTCATATCATAATTTGTAGTGTAGCAGGCAATTGTGTTCAAACTGTGAGCAAAGAATTAAAACTTTATGTAATGCAGCGTCTACGCCTGCCGCAGCACGCGAAGCACTGCCTTCAGCTCCGGCACGCTGACCTGTCCCGGTGCAGAGGCTACCCCTGCGCTTCCGAAGGTCATGGCGGACCCGAAGACCTCGCCGGCCAGACGGCTCACCGCTCCAATGGATCCCATGGACATGGTCACGACAGGCTGCCTTGCGTAGGTCCGGTTCATTTCCAGGGTGGCAGCGAGGAGCGTCAGCACATCGTCCGCCGTCCGGGGCATGACAGCCAGCTTCAGGAGATCCGCACCGCAATCCTGCATGCGGGTCAGACGCTCCATCATCTCTTCTTTGGCCGGAGTCTTTTCAAAATCATGGCTGGAGGCAACGACCTTGACGTTTCGCGCCTTTGCCTCCTCACAGATGGTGCGCAGCAATGCCTCTCCTCGAAAGAGCTCCACGTCTATGAGATCGGCCTCTCCCGATTCCAGTACCGTCCGCAGAAAATCTTCATAAGCTGCTGGGCTGATGCTCTGCTCGCCGCCCTCCTCCTTCGTGCGGAAGGTGACCAGAAGGGGCAGCTCTCCCAGCTCCCGTCGCAGCCACATCAGCATTTCTTCCAGTTTTTTCCTGTCGAATACAGCCTCATACCAGTCAGCCCTCCACTCTGCCAGATCCGGCGCTGCATCCTTTAATTCCGCGGTTCGAAGTGCGATTTCTTCCTTTGTCCTGCCGGTAATCGGCACACAGATTTTCGGCCTTCCTTCCCCGAAGACTACATCTCTTACTTTCACTTTATTCATGGGTTTTCTCCTGATTGTATTTGCTTTTTGCCCTAGTTTACCATATAATAGGAAAAGGGTCAAAAATCTTGTATCATAAGAAATGAGGTATTGGGAAATGGAAGACGAAAAAACAACGATGGCAGACTTTGAAAATGAGCTCGATGTCACGCAGGAAGATCGAACCTGGGATCTGCTGGAATCTTATCTGGATGAAAAGACCGTACTGACCGTCAAGATCGACGGCGTCGTAAAGTCCGGTGTGATCGCCCACGTAGAAGGCATCCGCGGTTTCATCCCTGCATCGAAGCTCTCTCTGGATTATGTAGACGATCTGGAGGATTGGCTCGGCAAGGAGATCCAGGTTCAGGTGATTACGGCAGATCCGGAAGAGCGAAGACTGGTTCTCTCCGCGAGGGAGCTGCTGCGCGAGAAAGCCGACAAGGAACGTCAGGAAAAGGCTTCACAGGTGCAGGTAGGTCTGGTGACTGAGGGTAAGGTAGAGAGTATAAAGC
>CAVKIR010000241.1:0-3020 GCA_963656395.1 Prevotella sp. CAG:279 | reverse complement strand
ATAGGGCCGCCTTTGCGAGCCATCATGGACTGGCTGGCGTTTGTACAGTAACCTTATGATAGAAAGAAAGACGCCTTATCTATCATATTTCTATGACTGATAAAAGCGCCTGTTCTTTCGTATCTCCAATATGTTATTTTTACAGTTCACAGTTCTTCACGGTTCTCGGGAAAGGAATCACGTCGCGGATATTGCCCATACCGGTCAGGTACATGACGCAGCGCTCGAAGCCCAGGCCGAAACCGGAGTGGCGGACGGAACCGTAGCGGCGCAGATCCAGGTAGAAGCCGTAGTCCTCTTCCTTCAGACCCAGCTCCTGCATCCGTGCAGTCAGCTTCTCCAGATCATCCTCTCTCTGGCTTCCGCCGATGATCTCGCCGATGCCCGGTACCAGGCAGTCCATAGCGGCTACGGTCTTGCCATCCTCGTTCAGCTTCATATAGAAGGCCTTGATATCCTTCGGATAGTCAGTGACGAAGATCGGGCGCTTGAATACCTGCTCGGTCAGGTAGCGCTCATGCTCGGTCTGCAGGTCGCAGCCCCAGCTTACTTTATAATCGAAGTTGTCATTGTTCTTCTCCAGAATCTCGATGGCCTCGGTGTAGGTCACATGGCCAAACTTGGAATTCAGTACGCCGTGGAGTCTCTCCAGAAGGCCCTTGTCTACAAACTGATTAAAGAAGTTCACCTCCTCCGGAGCATTCTCCAGCACGTAGCTGATGACGTATTTCAGCATGGCTTCCGCCACTTCCATATTGTCCTCCAGATCTGCGAAGGCCATCTCCGGCTCGATCATCCAGAACTCTGCCGCATGGCGGGTGGTATTCGAATTCTCTGCACGGAAGGTCGGTCCGAAGGTATAGATGTCACGGAAGGCCATAGCGTAGGTCTCACCGTTCAGCTGTCCGCTTACGGTCAGGTTCGTCTCTTTTCCGAAGAAATCCCGGCTGTAGTCTACCTTGCCGTCCTCTGTCTTCGGCACGTTATTCAGATCCAGGGTGGTCACCTGGAACATCTCTCCTGCGCCCTCGCAGTCGCTGCCGGTGATCAGCGGTGTATGTACATATACGAAGCCTCTCTCCTGAAAGAACTGATGGATCGCGTAGGCAATCAGGGAACGTACCCGAAATACAGCCTGGAAGGTGTTCGTTCTGGCGCGCAGATGGGGAATGGTTCGCAGGTACTCGAAGGAGTGACGCTTCTTCTGCAGCGGATAATCCGGTGCGGAATCGCCCTCTACGGCCACCTCCTTTGCCTGAATCTCGAAGGGCTGCTTGGCCTCCGGGGTGGCTACCAGTGTGCCTTTTACGATGACAGCTGCGCCGACGTTCAGTCTGGAGATCTCTTTGAAATTCTCCATGCTGTCATGATATACGATCTGCAGTGTCTGGAAATAGCTTCCGTCTCCCATAACCAGGAAGCCGAAGGCCTTGGAGCCGCGGTTGCTGCGGATCCAGCCTGCGACGGTAATTTCCTTGTCCAGATAGCTTTCCGTATTGCGATACAATTCTTTTACGGTGATGCACTTCATGTTCTTTCTCTCCTTTATGACAGTTCAAAGGCTCCGGTATAGAGCTGGTAATACTTGCCCTTCTGGGCGATCAATTCTTCGTGACTGCCACGCTCGATGATGCGTCCCTGCTCCAGAACCATGATGACATCGGAGTTCTGGACGGTGGAAAGGCGGTGGGCGATGACGAATACCGTTCTGCCCTCCATCAGGCTGTCCATGCCTCGCTGGACGATTGTCTCGGTGCGGGTGTCGATGCTCGAGGTCGCCTCATCCAGGATCAGGACGGGCGGGTCGGCGATGGCTGCCCGAGCGATGGTCAGGAGCTGGCGCTGGCCCTGGGACAGGTTGCCACCGTCACCGGTCAGCATGGTATCGTAGCCCTGGGGCAGATGCTTGATGAAGCTGTCAGCTCCGGCCAGCATAGCTGCGCCCTTGACCTCGCTGTCGGTGGCATCCAGCTTGCCGTAACGGATGTTATCGGCTACGGTGCCGGTGAACAGGTGGCTGTCCTGGAGTACCATGCCGAGGGAGCGGCGCAGATCCGGCTTCTTGATCTTATTGATATTGATGCCGTCGTAGCGAATCTTGCCGTCCTGGATATCGTAAAAGCGGTTGATCAGGTTCGTGATGGTAGTTTTGCCGGCTCCGGTGGCTCCGACGAAGGCGACCTTCTGGCCGGGCTTTGCATAGAGCTTGATGTCGTGGAGAACGGTTTTGTCCGGCGTATAGCCAAAGTCTACGCCGTCCATGACCACGTCGCCCTTCAGCTCGGTATAGGTGATGGTGCCGTCGTGATGGGGATGCTTCCAGGCCCAGGTGCCGGTACGCTCCGGTACCTCAACCAGCTGCCCATCCTCATAGCGGGCATTGACCAGGGTGACATAGCCGTCGTCCTTCTCCGAGGGTGCATCCTTCAGGTCGAAGATTCTCTCCGCACCCGCCAATGCCATGACGATTGAGTTGAACTGCTGTGCGATCTGGGTGATGGGCTGGTTGAAGCTTCGGGTCAGCTGCAGGAAGGAGGCCAGGCCGCCCAGGGTCAGACCGCCGATACCGCCGATGGCCAACAGAGAGCCCAGAATCGTCGTCAGCACGTAGTTGATATTTCCAATATTTCCCATAACAGGCATCAGCACGTTCGCATAGATGTTCGCGTTGCTGGCGCTGTCGAAGAGCTTATCGTTCAGCTCCTTGAATTTTTCCTTGGCCTCTTCCTCGTGACAGAATACCTTCACGACCTTCTGGCCATCCATCATTTCCTCGATATAGCCATTGACCTTGCCCAGATCCTGCTGCTGTGACAGGAAATACAGACCGGACTTTCCGCCGACCTTCTTGATGACCCTTGCCATGACGAAGACCATGATTACGATCATAACAGTCAGAAGCGGACTTAAGTATACCATAGATGCGAAGACACTGACAATGGTAATCGCCGAAGAAATGAGCTGCGGGATACTCTGGCTGATCATCTGACGCAGGGTATCGGTATCATTCGTATAGATAC
>CAVKIR010000240.1:2364-3035 GCA_963656395.1 Prevotella sp. CAG:279 | reverse complement strand
GGGACGGAAGCTTCCCCGCGATCAGATTCACCAGTACGGCAGCCACGCAGCCAAAGACTACCATGCTCGCCCTGTAGGTGCCGTGTTTTTTCTGCATAAGCTCCACACTCAGAAAGAGAGCCAGGCCAATCACGGTCAGGTAATAGAGAACGCCGGTCAGGTCGAAGATGCCCTGCACGAAGTTGATGAACGGCTGGTAGATGCAGATGGCTTCAAAAACCGATGCCACGACGCCGCTGGCTCCGATGACATTCGCGATGCCGGAGGCCATGTTCAGGAAGAAGAGGACACCGAAGGTCAATACGGCCGCGATGACCTGGCTTTCTGTGAGGGCCGACAGGAAAAGGCCGATGGCCAGACAGGCTGCGCCGAACAGCGTATAGCCCAGAATCGCCGTATAGGCCATGGGCAGGGATACTGTACCGAATTGCAGCAAAATCAGCGGATACAGGCAGAGCACCAGCATGGGAATCAGAAAAATGGTCACCATGGCCAGATATTTACCCAACACGATTTTCCAGATCGAGACCGGCGCCGTGAGCAGGAGCTGATCCGTCTTCTGCCGCTTCTCCTCTGCCATACTCCGCATGGTCAGAACCGGCACTACGATAAGAAGCACGAAGTAGACCGAGGAGAGAATGGCACCGAAGACCGGATAGGCACCTACCAGA
>CAVKIR010000240.1:0-2354 GCA_963656395.1 Prevotella sp. CAG:279 | reverse complement strand
GACAGTTGGCCACATAGTAGAGGCTGGTCACGGCCAGCAGGACGGCCACGAAGATATAGCCGGTCATAGAGGTCAGGTATGCCCGCAGTTCCTTTTTGTAAATTGCACACATATTACTTTTCCTCCTTTTCGTCTGCCGTCAGTTCCAGGAAGATATCCTCCAGGGATGCGGTCGGCATCTTTACTTCCAGACCCTTTATCTGCTTTAAGAGTTCCATCGCTTTCTCGCAGTCCTTCCTGCTTCCCCGCACCTGAAGCTCGCAGGCGCCCCCATGCTTCAGGTCGCTGCCCAGATTTTCCGGCGTACCGCTGGCCACCAGCTTTCCATGGGAAATGATCAGAACGTGATCGCAGACGCTGGTAATCTCCGACAGGATATGGGAACTTAACAGAACTGTATGCTTTTCTCCCAGTCCGCGGATCAGCTCACGGATCTCGATGATCTGCTTGGGATCCAGACCGACCATGGGCTCATCCAGGATCAGCACCTCCGGATCGCCGAGCAGAGCCTGTGCCAGTCCCACTCTCTGGCGATAGCCCTTGGACAGGTGACGAATCAGACGGTGCTCCATGTCCTTGATGCGGGTTTCGCCCATAACCCGTTCCACCTCGGCGCTTCGACCCTCCTTTGGTACCTGCTTTAGCTCTGCGGCAAAGCGCAGGTATTCCAGCACGGTCATATCCGGGTAGAGCGGTGGCACCTCCGGAAGATAGCCGATGCATTTTCTGGCTTCCATGGGCTCCTCTGCTACGTCATGTCCATTGATCCGGATCTGTCCCTCCGTGGGAGCCAGATAGCCGGTCATCATGTTCATGGTGGTGGATTTTCCGGCACCGTTGGGTCCTAAGAATCCATAGATCTGTCCTTTTTGTACGTGAAAATTCAGGTGATCGACAGCGGTATTTTTGCTGTAGCGCTTCACGAGATCTTTGACTTCGATCAAGCTTATTTCCTCCTTTTTGCTATTTGCCCGCCTGTTTTAGTATAAAAAAAGAACATCCCAGGCAGACACATCTACCTCAGGATATTCTTTTTTTGTGTATTTTCTGAATGAATTTTGTGAAAATTCTGTGAAACGCGTGTGGACTTCGTCTAGCCGATCACATCGCTCATGTCATAACGTCCCGCCGGCTTGCCTGCCAGGAATTTCGCGGCCTGGATGGCTCCTTTTCCGAATACAGCCCGGGAATAAGCACGGTGCTCGAAGGTGATGACCTCATCGGTGCCGGCGAAGATGACATCGTGGTCACCTACGATGGTGCCGCCGCGGACTGCAGCGATGCCGATCTCACGGCTGTCGCGCTTCTTCCGCTCCTGACTTCTGTCATACACGTAGTGGTATGCACCGTCGGAGGCCTCATTGATGGAATCTGCCAGGGCAAGAGCGGTGCCGCTGGGAGCGTCCAGCTTCTGGTTGTGGTGCTTTTCTACGATCTCGATATCGAAGCCGGCTGCCGCCAGTGTCGGTGCCGCTTCCTTCAAGAGCTTCATCAGAAGGTTGATGCCTAAAGACATATTCGCAGACTTCAGGACAGCGGTCTCCTTCGCCGCCTCTTCTACTTTGGCCAGCTGCTCCTCACTCAGTCCCGTGGTGCACAGCACCACTGCGGTCTTCGTCCGCACGCAGTAGTTCAGCAGGCCGTCTGCCGCCTTTGCATTGGAGAAGTCGATGATGACATCCGCCGGTACGTCGCATGCATCGATATCCGGAAATACCGGATAGTCATTGGCGATGCCGGTATAGCCGTCTACGCCTGCCACAACCTCTGCCTCCGGGTCATCCTTTAAAAGCCCCGTCAGCATCCGTCCCATTCGGCCGTTGCAGCCGTGAAGTATGATCTTTACCATTTCTTATTTTACCTCAATTCCAAAATCTATCATCGCCTGCTTTAACTGTGCCTGATGCTCCGGCTCCATCTCAGTCAGAGGCATACGAAGGGGTCCTACCTCGAAGCCCATCTGATTCAGAGCGGCCTTTACCGGGATCGGATTCACTTCGCAGAACAGCTTATCGATGACCGGAATCGCCTTCAGCTGGATGTCCAAGCTGCCTGCGGTATCGCCCTCCAGATACTTCATAACCATATCATGAGTCTCGCGGGGTGCTATGTTCGAAAGCACGGAGATGACGCCGTATCCGCCCAGAGACAGGATCGGAACCACCTGATCGTCATTGCCGGAGTAGAGCTCGATGCATCCGTCTGCCAGCTGCATCAGCTTCGCCACCTGGGAGATATTCCCGCTGGCTTCCTTGATGCCGACGATATTCTTCACATTCTTCGCCAATGTCACCGCTGTCTCAGGCTGAATGTTGCAGCCGGTACGGGACGGCACATTGTACATGATGATGGGC
>CAVKIR010000239.1:0-3077 GCA_963656395.1 Prevotella sp. CAG:279 | reverse complement strand
TGCTGTTTGAACTGTAACCAAAAATCCCTTATTTCCTCACTTTTTTAAAGAAAAAGCTTGCATGAGGAATACCGGGAGAATGAGCTTCTGTTCCTACAGGAGGCGAATGTACCGTCAAATAATTCTGTGTGCGAACGCCTTGCCAGAGTATATAAGCGCAAACAGAAACAGGCCATTGTACTACGGAGCATGGAAAGCCTCGAATCCCTGTGCAACAGTCTGAGCGTACTGCACTTACTGCGGGCAGAAGACGAAGAAAACGTAATGAACCACGTGACAGAAATGTTTAACAGGTCTCTTTCGGAAAAGAATAAAGGGAACCGCTTCGGAAAAGAAACAAAAGGGCTGCAGGACAGAGCCAACAGGCGCTGACCTGACAGCTCTATGACAGGTGCCCTGAAAGAACAGGAATGATGCAGGCTCCGTATAAATGGAATGTGAATGGCGATTTTTGAATACGCAGCTGGATTCTCATGCAAAGAACGGATTCGCCTGTCGGATGAAGCGCATTGTCTGAGCAGCGCATGCATGAGGCCACCCGGCATCAAGCATGCGCTGTGAGTTTGCGCTAAGTCCGGCAGTTCGGCGAAGGAGTGATGCGCATAGAGAATCCCTGCGGATTCAACCTGAGCCAGGAACATTCCATTTGTACGGAGCCGTCCGAACTTTCTAAGTTATGAACATATCGAAAGTCTCTAAATTTAGATATTCTCAGTTACTCTGATGCTGGCTCGTGTCTGTACAGTAACCCCAAATATATCTCCCCTTTTTCATAATCCCTTTATAATACTTACTCTGCGGTCTCGGCTGCCCTCGCTGCCACTTCCTTGGCCTGTACGTCCGCCGGAGCCTGCTCGTAGCGTGCGAACACATAGGAAAACTCGCCGCTGCCGCCTGTCATGGAGCGCAGGTCTGTGGAGTAACCGAAGATCTCGGTGGTCGGAACATCTGCTATGACCTCCTGCTTGCCGCCTGCGATGGGGTTCATACCCAGCACGCGGCCGCGGCGCTTGTTCAGATCGCCCATGACATCGCCGGTATACTTATCCGGAACGGTCACGGTCATGGTGACAATCGGCTCCAGAAGAACCGGCCCCGCGTCCATAAAGCCCTTCTTGAAGGCCTGGATCGCTGCGGTCTTAAATGCCATCTCTGAAGAATCTACCGGATGGTAAGAGCCATCGTACAGAACGGCCTTGACACCGACTACCGGGTATCCGGCCAGGGGTCCCTTCAGGACAGATTCCTGGATGCCCTTTTCCACTGCCGGGAAGTAGTTCTTCGGAACAGCACCGCCGACTACGACCTGTTCAAATACGTACGGAGTCTCCAGATCACCGGAGGGCTCGAAGGTCATCTTGACATGGCCGTACTGTCCGTGTCCGCCGGACTGCTTCTTGTACTTAGAGTCCACGTCTGCCTTCTTCTTCAAGGTCTCCCGGAAGGCTACCTTCGGCTTGGACAGTTCTACAGATACCTTGAATTTCTCTTCCAGCTTGCTGACAACCACATCCAGATGCTGGTCGCCCATGCCGTAGAGCAGGGTCTGACGGTTCTCGGAATCATTGACACTCTTTAATGTAAGGTCTTCCTCCATCATCTTCGCCAGTGCCTGCGAAATCTTATCCTCGTCTCCCTTATTCTTTGCCTTATACCGCATATAGGTATAGGGCTTGGAAATCTCCGTCTTGCCGTACAGGATCGGGGTTGCCTTGGTGGACAGGGTATCTCCGGTCTTCGTATTCGCCAGTTTGCCGATAGCTCCGATATCACCGGCATGCAGCTCGGTGGTCTCGATGGGCTTGTTGCCCTGCATGATGTACAGCTTGTTCAGCTTTTCTTCTGTATCCTTATCCTGATTGTACAGGGTATCGTCGGACTTGATGACACCGGAGGATACCTTGATCAGCGAATACTTTCCGATGAACGGATCCACGATGGTCTTGAATACATAAGCGGATTTTGCCTTGGAAAAGTCGTAATTCGCCTCGAAAATCTCGTTTGTCTTCATATTGATGCCGTTGCAGGCCTTCTTATCCGGGCTCGGGAACAGCTCTACGATATCGTTCATCAGGTTGTGGATGTTGCGAAGCTCGGTGCTGGATCCCATGGATACCGGAATCACGGTGCCGTCGCATACGTTGAACTTCATGGCTGCGCGGATCTCACTGAAGGTGAACTCTTCCCCATTGAAGTAGCGCTCCATAAATTCATCGGAGGTCTCTGCCACTGCGTCCAGAAGGGCTTCACGGCAGATGGCCAGGTTTTCCTTGGAATACTCGGGAATCTCGCACTCTTCACGCTTGCCGATATCGGTGAAGCGGCGGCCCGCCATCTTGCATACATTGATATAGCCCACGAACTTTTCATTCTCACGGATGGGCTGATAGAACGGTGCAATCTTCTTGCCGTACAGATCGGTCAGATCCTGTACCACCTGACGGAAGGAAGCGTGATCCACATCCATCTCGGATACGAAGAACATTCTCGGCAGCTTATACTTCTCGCAGAGATCCCAGGCCTTCTGGGTACCCACCTCCACGCCGGCCTTACCGGAGACGACGATAATCGCAGCATCGGCCGCCGATACAGCCTCTTCTGCCTCACCCACGAAATCGAAATATCCGGGGGAATCCAGAAGATTGATCTTGCAGTCCTGCCAAATCAGAGGAACTACCGATGTGGTAATGGAGAATTTTCTCTTAATCTCTTCCTTATCATAATCACTGATGGTATTGCCGTCAGTCACTTTGCCGATACGGGTGATCAGGCCGGATACATATGCCATCGCCTCTACGAGACTGGTCTTGCCGCAGCCGCCGTGGCCAAGAAGAACTACGTTACGAATTTTGTCAGTCGTGTAAATATTCATGCCTATTCCTCCGATTACAGTAATTTAGAGGGTTCCGGATTCTTTATCTGTCAAAATGTGAGAAAATGCCAAAAAGATGCCGGAACACCATGGCTATATTTTACTAAATTAACAGAAATATTGCAAGCTGTTTTATGTATTTTTTACAACTTATCTCTCTCATCTATATTTTACCTATGTTTTATATGCTTTTTTTTTTTTTTTT
>CAVKIR010000238.1:0-3094 GCA_963656395.1 Prevotella sp. CAG:279 | reverse complement strand
TGCTTATCCAGATCGGTGGCATAGTAGTCTCCCACCTGCAGCATACCGATGATGCCATTGATGGGCGTACGGATGTCATGGCTCATGCGCTGCAGAAACTGTGTCTTGGCCATGTTGGCTGCATCAGCCCGCTTGGCAGCCTCCTCGAGATTTTTCCGATACTCGGCCTCCTGGGCTACCTCCAGTCTCTGATGCTTCCTGTCCGTTCTGCCCAGCAGTACCCAGAGAACAGACGTGATGCAAAGATACAGGAACAGGATCAGAATGACGCCCTGTCCCAGCTTAGCATAAACCGTCGCATCCGAGACATAGGCATAGATATAATAATCCCTTTGCTTCAGCATCACACCGTAGCTGTGCATCTGCGCCACATGAACGATATGACTGCTGTCGGCGGCCTCCTTCAGCTTCTGCACGATGGTCTGATCCGTCGTGGACTCTCCGATTAGCTCTTTATCATTGCTGGCGATCACGCGACCCTCGTCCGTGATGAGGATCGTTCCGTCCTCCGCATTCTGATAGCCCTCCAGGAGTCCCTGCAGGGTAAGGGAATATATCTGTGCGCATTCCGATGTGATAAAATAATACGTTACCACCATGCCGGAGGCATCCGTTCTGGCCGACGCTGCGAGATTGATATACGCGCCGGAGTCCAGATAGATACGCTGGGTATAGCTTCGTTCCGGATGATCGGCTCCGCCGTACACGGTTCCCTGACTGTAATTTTCCAGAACAAGCTTCTCTACCTCCGCGTCCTTCGCATAGTGAAGAACCATGTTGCCTTCCGCATCCAGCACCAGGATTCCATGAAGCCACAGATCGTCGGCGTAGCGTTCCAGCAGTGCTTCATCGAAGGTCAGTCCCAGCTTGTCATCACGCTTTAGATTATCCCGCACCTGCTGATTGCTCTCGATGGCGCGAAGCAGAGCCTGGGTTTCTGCTCCCTGATTGTACTGGGAATAGGTGGAGCATTGCACCTTCATATACTCGGCTGTCTCGAGAAGACGGGTTTCTGCCTGATGTACATAAAATCTGGAAAGCAGCAGGATAGAAATTGCAAAAACTGCGATTCCACAGAGAACGGAAAAGCAGAGATATTGTTTCCCATATGGATTTTTCTTAATACGCAAGCTGATCTACCTCCAGATACTTCGCCGGATCCTCCAGATACTTTCCGATGATCTGCTCGGAGGTCCCATCCAGTCTCATCTCCTCCAGGGTGCGATCCAGCTCTTCACAGATGCCCCGTTCATCGTCCTTGGAAAAGGCCACGCCCAGGCCTACCGTCATCAGGGGTTCGTCCAGAATCCGGTAGGTGACATTATAATCCTGCATATATTGAAGGATCGAAGTCTCATGGGCTGCGATGGCATCTACGTAATCCTTGGCCAGAAAGGTATACATCAGTTCCCGTTTCTCCAGACTCATCAGACCTGCCACCTCCGGAATCCGGCTGTCTGTCCGGTTCAGAAAGATTCCCTCGGGCTTCGTCGTGGACTGCACGGCGATGCGTTTTCCCTCCAGATCCGCCAGGGTCTGTATGTCGCTGTCTTCCTTCACAGCTACGACCTGATTGCTGACCATATAGGAGCCGGCCCAGTTATAATCCGAAAGCCGGCCCTCCATGGAGAAGCTGCCCATGATGCAGTCAATGGTACCGTCCTCCACCAGTTCTTTTTTCTGTTCCCAGTTAATACTGACAAACTCTGCCGTATAGCCCATGCGCCGAAAAGCCTCGGTAGCAAGATCCACATCGATGCCGGTGGCAACTCCGTCCTCATTCAGAAAATTGTAGGGCGGATAGGAATCACTCCCCACCTTGATCACCGGCCGCTCTTCGGCCTCTTCCGCTGCACCTTTTCCGGCACAGCCGGACAGTACACCTAATAAAACCCCCATAAGCATCATACAGATGATGCATCTTCGTAACCCCTGTTTCACTGCGCACTTACCTTCTGTCCGACCACGTACAGGATCGCTGCGACTGCCATGCCGTTGATGGAGGCGATGCCCCAGGGCAGTACATTGGCTACCACGGCTCCCGCGATGACACCGATGACAGCAAACCAGTTCACGTCGTCATAGGGTGCATGCTCGTCCTCATAGTCCTTGCGATTCATGAAATAAGACAGCACCAGGATGATACCCACCGGCGGCAGTGTACAGTTCAGAATATTCAACCAGTTGCAGAAATTATAATAAAGCCATACAGAAAGCAGAGTTCCGATAATGCCGGCCACGAGAACCATGGGCTTTTTCTTCTGATGGAAAATATTGGCAAGTCCAAGTCCGGAGGTATAGAGGGCATTGTCATTCGTCGTCCAGATATTCAGACCCAGCACCAGAATCGCCAGATAGAACAGGTTCAGGCGCAGCATAACCTCGAAGATATCATTGCCGCCCACGAAGATATAGGCGATGGCACCGAAGAAGAACATCAGGGAATTGCCGATGAAAAAGGCGATAACGGTGGCGATGGTTCCGGTCTTCGCATCCTTGGCAAACCGGGTAAAGTTCGGTGTGGCGGTTCCGCCCGATACGAAGGAGCCCACCACGAGGCCTGCGCCGCCGATGACGCTTATCGTACCGCTGGATACCGCGAACTGATCCACGATGGTGCCCTCACCCTGGGCGATGGCCATCACCATGGCGATGGTTCCCAGAATCGCGACTGACGGAACAGCGATATAGCTTACGATGGTCAGGGAATCGATGCCGAAATACGCCGATGCCGTCATGCAGCCGCCGGCCAGGATAATCAAGGCCCACATGGCTGCCTGGCTGTCGCCCAGGAACTGATGGGCTACCGGAATGGCGAACATGGCCACGCCGACACCGAACCAGCCGATCTGAGTGAAGCTGATCATGGCGGAGGACAGATAAGATCCCTTCTCACCGAAGGCTCTTCTTGCCAGCAGATCCATGCTAAGGCCTGTCTTGGCGCCTACGTAGCCCAGAAGTCCTGTATACAATCCAAGAATGCAGCCGCCCAGAATCAGGGAGCCTAAGAATTCCCAGAAATTCTCACCTGCTGCCAGCTGCTGGCCGACCCACATACTTGCAGAAAAGAAGGTAAAGCCAAGCATAATCATAA
>CAVKIR010000237.1:373-3094 GCA_963656395.1 Prevotella sp. CAG:279 | reverse complement strand
TAGCTGTGGAAAGAACGGTGGTATCACCGTAGTGCATGAAAGCTGCGCCGTTTGCCTGCTTCGCTACGCGTCCCACGTCTACGGTGAGAGTACGGCCGGCCAGCTCCATAGAAAAACTCTTGTACATAAGATTCTCCTTGTCTTCTGAAAGTAGGAGTTACCGAAACTACTGATCTGCGCGGGATAGATTCCTGCATACATCAGTGGTCTCGGAACAGAACTCCTACCGGGTGAATGGGTTACACAAAAACCGGGCGAAAGAACCGTGAGATTCCTCCGCCCTTTTAGAAACTTATTTTCTCAGTCCTAATCTCTCAATCAGGCTACGATATCTTTCGATATCCATCTTCTTCAGGTAAGCGAGCATGTTCCGTCTCTGACCAACCATCTTCAGAAGTCCTCTTCTGGAGTGATGATCCTTCGGGTTAGCCTGCAGATGAGCGGTCAGCTCCTGAATACGAGCGGTCAGGATAGCTACCTGAACCTCCGGTGAACCTGTGTCACCCTCTTTTAAACCGTACTCTGCGATAATAGCCTGCTTCTTTTCCTTTGCGATCATGATGCTTCCTCCTTGAAATTATTATACGCTGGGTATCAAGCAATGGTCGGAGTGTCCGATAACCGGATACCAGCAAACTCATACTCCAGTAGAATACCATAGGGTCTATGGAGTGTCAAGCTGAAGTTTGTAAAAATCAGTCTTTCAGAATCCGCGCTGCGCTCACCGGACTTCTGTAATACATATTCGAAATGGTGATACCGGTGCGGGAATTGCTGGCGTGAACCACGCGTCCGCCTCCGATGTACATCGCTACATGGTTGATGCGCTTGCCGCTGCCATAGAAGATCAGGTCGCCGGGCTTCACATCGCTGACGCTGATCTTCGTGCCGCAATTTGCCTGAGCTCTGGAGGAATGCGGCAGGGACACACCGAAATTCTGATAGACCGCCATGGTAAAGCCGGAGCAGTCCGCGCCCTTGGTCAGGCTGGTGCCGCCCCATACGTAGCGATTGCCCACATACTGCTTGGCAAAATCACAGATGGCGATCCGCACATCGGTGACGCCCTCACCGTACAGGGCCTCCGACAGGGTCAGAGCCGTATCCAGCTCGCTTTTTACATTTACATATTCCGCAGCCACATAGCCGTCCTCGCCGTCGATATCTACCTTGACCCAGTCGCCCAGTTCCTCGATGACCTGCAGCTCCTCGCCCTCGGGAACCTTCGTCCAGTAGTCCGCATCGATGCTGGGCTCCATCCGCACATAGAGGGAATCGGTCGTCACCTTTGCCACCGTCTGCCCCAGCTGAAACGCCAGGTCGATGGCCTCCTGTCCGGTATAGAGGTACTCTGCCTTCACATAGCCTTCCACCTCGCCGGATTTGATATGTGCCCACTCGCCGTCCATATCAAGCACCTCGCAGGCACCGTTTTTACGGAGCTTCCCTACCAGGGAGCTGTCCTGATCCGCCGCCTTACGGATGTTCAGACTGTCCTCGACATTGGCAATGGCGATGTTCACATAGCCCTCCAAGGGTGTGCCTGTCCATACGACCTCCGCGGTGGCCTGGGTCAGCTCCTCTGTATCGGTCGCCTGATCAAAGCTGGATGCGATTCCCTCACCCAGGCTCTCACCCAGGGGCGCAGCCTGTACCTGCATACTGACCATCGCCATAAAAATCGCACCCATCACAAGTCCCGCTTTATATTTTCTGAACATAGAATCCTCCGTATTGATTATCCCGTAATAGATATTACAAATTTATTAAGAACCTATTACACTTTATATCATACGAAGGGATTTGTCAATATAGAAGTTACGAATGCTGTCCAGGAGCCGCCTTTGTGAGACATCATGGACTGGCTCTTCACCATTTTTCGTACTTCTCAATCTTGCACTCGTGGATCTTCGTATCCTTATCATAGTTAATGCCGACCATCAGAATATTACCCGTATACTCCACAATGGAATCCGGATACTTTCTGTCTTTAATCTGCTGTAAAGCTGTCTGCGCAGTCTTATCCCATTTCAACTCGATAACCAATGCCGGATACGTTTTTTTGTACTCCGGCTTCGGAATGAATACAAGATCCGCAAAGCCTTCCCCAGTCGGCAATTCTCTGACAGGCTTGAAATAGTATTGCATAGCTCCCAGATAAGCAATGGCAAGCGTACTGCTCAGCGCGTTTTCATCGTTGTACTTTATTATCGATGCGTAATTCATGTGAATTTTCTCGATTACCGCCACTACTACTTTTTCATCGCACCGTAAAGTTGCTTTTACGAGCCGTTCGGATTCCTGCTCAAAAGAAAGCATATCATCCCAATTGCTGCTCTCAACCGCAATACTCAGTTCCTGCCTGATTTCCTCATTGGGAACAAACGCTTTGCCATCCTCCTCATTGTACGCCAAATAGCCAAGATGAATCAGATAGGTAATCACATCGTCCTTACTCTTTATTTTCGTGGGGTCATTTTTGAACGTCGCTGTGTTAACCTTTACTTCCACACCGGATAGCATTTCTATGATTGCACTCTTAAGTCCGTCGTAGTCCATACCAATCAGCGGAATGACAGCTTCATAAGAAGCGGTTTCCGACCAGTAGCTTCTAAACCTTCCTTTTGTCATGACGCTGACTACCGCTTTCGGATTATACACCTGATACCCATTCAGCAGATAACCGTCATACCATTTTTTTACTTTATCAAAATCTCTGCT
>CAVKIR010000237.1:0-351 GCA_963656395.1 Prevotella sp. CAG:279 | reverse complement strand
AGCCCTTTCACCTCATCTTCGGTAAAACCGATATATGGAGCCAATTCATCCGCCTGCAGCATCGTAAATTCATTCAGATTATTCACTGCTGACTGCGTCTTTTCCTTCTTTATTGGGAGAATACCGGTAAGATAGGCAAGCTGGATATATTTTGTGGGTTCCGTTCCTTTGAACATTCCCCGCAGGAAATTAATATACTCCTCCTGAATAGGTTCTTTAGCGTCCTCATCCCGAATCAGAACATCCCATTCGTCAATGATGATGACAAATTTCTGGCCTGTTTTATCCTTAACGCGTGAAAGTCCGTCCGGCAGCGACCGAACTTCACCGGTGAGAACAGCAGGATATAAG
>CAVKIR010000236.1:0-3150 GCA_963656395.1 Prevotella sp. CAG:279 | reverse complement strand
AATTAAAGTATTGACACCGAATACCTCTGCTCCGGCAGAAAGCACTGCGGTAACGACGAAGAAAAGGGTTCCGACGGTGACAGCGGCTCCCACCCTTTCCGGCACGTATGGAACAGCCGTGAAGAATTTGGCCGTAACCGGCGGAGAAGTAAAGGTCGACAATGTGGTGATCACAGGAAGCTGGGCGGTGACGGCAGTAAAAAGCGGAGCACTAACGACGCTTCTGCCCGTAGGTACCGCAGAAACCTGCACCCTGACCTTCACACCGACGGATTCGCAATATGCGAAGGCTTCCGTGGATGTGGTGCCGACGATCGCGAAGCGCTCTGTCTACGTAGTCATTGACAAGGCAAGCAAGACCTATGGAGAAGAGAATCCCTCTTTCACCTGTGTAAATGGGGAGGGTGCGGGCTATGAGTCAGTTCTGGATGGCGACAGCCTGGGCATTCACCTGTCTACCTCTGCCACAAAGGACTCCGATGCAGGAGCCTATGATATCACCGGAACCGCGTCAAACCCGAATTATGATGTTGCCTTTACCGGCGGTAAAGATGCATTTACCATAAAGAAAGCTCCGGCTCCCAAGTCGGCAGAAGGAACGAGATCTTATGTCTACATGTCCGGCTCCGACGGAAAGGTAACCGTGGATCTGGCGAAGGAGCTGAACCTGCCGGAGGACTGCGGAGACGTAACCTACAGCCTGCAGACCGAGGATACGGCTCAGCTCCTGGATGCGAGTCAAACCGGCATCTCCAATGAATTAAAGCAGCTGTTCTATAAAGTGAAAGCAGGAGAGGACTATATCGGAAAAGAGGCTGTCCTTACCGTCACCATTCAGATGAAAAACTATCAGGATACGACCTATCAGCTGACGCTTCGGGTGACAGACAAGAAGCCGGTCCAGGCGCAGGATGTCGCGGTAGAAGCCGGACAGGAGCTGACCTATGGCGAGGCGGTCGGAAGCTTAAAGCTGAAGGGCAGCTTTACGGATGAAGAGGGCAAAGCGGTAGCCGGCACCTTAAGCTGGAAGGAGCCGGATACGAAGCCGGCAGCAGGTACAGATTCGGCAGAATGGATCTTTACACCGGACGATGCGGCATATGAGAGCGTCACGGGCAGTGCGAAGATCGTGATCAAGAAGGCCACACCGAAGGTTGTGAAGCTGCCTACTCCGGAGAGCATGACCTATGATCCGGGCAGAATCTTAAAGGACGTCGTTCTGACAGGAATCGAAGCGGAAAATCCGACGACTCAGGAGAAGCTTACGATTACATGGAGCTGGAAGGAGGAAGGCCTCGTTCCGACGGTGGATCAGCA
This sequence comes from Prevotella sp. CAG:279, assembly GCA_963656395.1. Taxonomy (GTDB): domain Bacteria; phylum Bacillota; class Clostridia; order Lachnospirales; family Lachnospiraceae; genus Laedolimicola. The sequence continues at coordinate 1,833 of CAVKIR010000236.1, read as the reverse complement.
GAGCTACGAGCTGATCGTCACACCGGCTGATACAGAGAATTATCAGGCAGTGACCGTAAAGGTACCGCTGAATATAGAGAAGGCGGTGCCTACGATCCTCACGGTGCCGACGGCCAAGGGACTGACCTATGGTCAGAAGCTTTCGGAAAGCACACTGAGCGGTGGCGCAGCATCCGTAGACGGAACCTTTACCTGGACAAATGCAGAGGTAAGACCTTCCGTAAAGGACAGTAATTCCACGGAATATGCTTTAACCTTTACACCGGCCGATGCGGTAAACTGGGCGAGCGTAAGCGCAAAGCAGAAGGTAGAGGTAAGCAAAAAAGTATTATCCTTCGACGGCAGCGGATTGATGATCCTGACGAAGCTGGAGGACGGCAGCAAGGCAGCTGATTTTACAGGCACCATGAAGCTATCCGGCGTTCTGGACGGAGACGATGCGGGCTTTACCTATACACAGCTAAATGCAGAATTTGAGACAGCGGATGCCGGTACCGATAAGAAGGTAGTCGTCACAGTGGAAGGCTCTGCCCTGACAAATGAGAATTACAGCCTGCCGGACAGTAATCTCTGGTATGGCAAGGGAAGCATCGAAAAAACTGCTGCCCTGACGGGAGATAACGATCTGGGTGATGCCTATCGCCTGGTGATCAGCGATAAGGACAAGACAGAGGTAACACAGGATCTGGCGAAAAATGAGAAGCTGAATACGCCGGAGAAGATCGTGGATTACCTGAAGAATCTGCTGGTAGAGCGCAAGACCGACGGCAAGACTCCGGCGAAGGAGAATACGAATGTCTACGATGTCATACTTCTTCACAGCACGGACAATGTCAACTGGACGCGTGTAACGACAGAAAACTTCCCGGCAAACGGTGTCAAGGTTACGATACCCTATCCGGAGAATACCAATGCGGCGGATTATCGATTCCAGGCAGTGCATATGTTTACCGCGAATCGTACCGATGCGAACGGCAATGTGTACCGCGCAGGAGATGTGGAGACGCCGACTCTGACTCTGACGAAGGAGGGCATCTCTATGACGCTTACGAGCTTATCGCCGATTGCCCTGTCCTGGGTGAAGGTAGAGAAGAGCTCAGGCAGCAGCTCGGGCGGCAACAGCAGCACAAGCAGCTCCTCTGAAGCCACTGTAACGAGCGCGGCTACCGGAGACAGCAGCCAGCCGGTTGTATGGGGAGGCCTGGCCATCCTTTGCCTGCTGGGTATCTGTATCACAGCGGAGGAAGCATATAGACGGCGCAAAGTAAAATAAACAGTTAAAGTGAGAAGAACCGTGTCGAATGGCACGGTTCTTCTTTCGTTACTGTTCACTCGTACCTCGTTCCAGTAACGATTCGCAGGCTCATTTAAAGTTTTGCTTCGCAAAAGGAGCCTGCTCACGCCCAAATCATGTTCATACGCAGCCTGACAGCAAGTGTCTGGCTGCTGTTTGAACTGTAACTACACATCTGTTACTCTTCTTCCAGTACCCTGTGAATGTGCAGGGCGAGATACATCTTCTCCTGGCTGGAGAGCTTCTGACGAAACTGCTCATAGACATAGATCTGGATCTTCTCCACACACTCGAATTCCTTCTGACAGATGGAATGAATCTGCTCGTAGAGCAGGTTATTCTTCTCATCAGGGAGCTGGTTGTGACTCACAAGCCGCTGCGCAAACAGCCGCACATGGGTGACATACCGGGAGTAGGAGGTACTGTCCTCATTGTAGGTGATGCCGAAGGCATATTTTACGATATCCAATACCGCATCCAGGGTGCGGCTGATCAGAAGGTTCTGACTGTTGTAGGGATGGTTGAACTGGGCATTGATG
>CAVKIR010000235.1:0-3156 GCA_963656395.1 Prevotella sp. CAG:279 | reverse complement strand
TCATGTTCATACGCCCTCAGCAGCAAGTGCTTCGGGCTGTCCTGAATAGTTACTTATTTATTTCTTTAGATCTTCCGCGTCGAAGGTCTCCTCCAGCGGTGCTCCCGGGGACATCATCGGAAATACCTTATCGTCGCTGTCGATGACGCACTCCAGTACGACCGGACGACCCATGGCCATGGCCTTCTCCAGTGCCGGAGCCACCTCTTCCTTCTTCGTCACCCGCATACCGACTGCGCCCATGGCCTCTGCCAGCTTTACGAAATCCACCTGGTCGTTCAGAACGGTAGCGGAATAGCGCTGTCCATAATACAGGGTCTGCCACTGACGTACCATACCCAGCACATGGTTATTCAGTACTAACTCTATAATCGGCACATTTTCGCGGGCTGCCGTCGCAACCTCATTCATATTCATACGGAAGCAGCCGTCACCTGCTACGTTGACCACCGTCTTGTCCGGACGTCCTACCTTGGCTCCGATGCTGGCTCCCAGACCGTAGCCCATAGTTCCCAGACCTCCGGATGTCAGGAAGGTTCGGGGCTCCTTGTACTTGTAATACTGCGCTGCCCACATCTGGTTCTGCCCGACCTCTGTGGTAATGATGGCATCCCCCTTCGTCACACGGTACAACTCTTCGATGACATATGGGCCGGTCAGACGATCTCCATCGAACCTCAGCGGATATTTGTTTTTCAGGGCTTCTATCTCTTCTACCCAGGCGTCGTGATGCAGATCCGGAAGCTTTTCATTCAGAATATCCAGCACAGACTTTACATCACCGATGACGCTTCCGCTTACCAGAACGTTCTTATTGATCTCTGCCGGATCGATATCGATCTGTAGAATCTTCGCCTTCTTCGCAAATCTGGCGGTGTCGCCGGTGACACGGTCGCTGAAACGCGCACCCAGGGTGATCAGCAGGTCGCAGTGGGCTACACCGAAATTCGAAGCCTTCGTGCCATGCATGCCCAGCATGCCGGTATACAGGGGATCGGTGCCATTGAATGCACCTTTTCCCATCAGAGAATCACAGACCGGAGCATGCACCTTATGAGCAAACGTATTGACCGCCTCGGACGCACCTGAGATCACGGAACCTCCTCCCACGAAGATGAACGGGCGCTCTGCTTCCTGAATCATTTTCAGAGCCTTCTCGATATCCTCCTCCTTGATGGTATCGGTTACTCGCTCGGGCATCACCGGCTTTTGGGATGTAAATTCTGTCTTATCAGCCGTGGCATTCTTGGTGATGTCCACCAGCACCGGACCCGGACGGCCGCTTCTGGCGATATCGAAGGCTCTGCGAAGAGCCGGTGCCAGTGCTTCCACATCCTTGACGATGAAATTATGCTTCGTAATCGGCATTGTGATGCCGGAGATATCGACCTCCTGGAAGGAATCTCTTCCCAGCAGACCCTTGCCTACGTTGCAGGTGATGGCTACCATCGGCACGGAGTCCATATAAGCCGTAGCGATGCCGGTCACCAGGTTTGTAGCTCCCGGTCCGGAGGTGGCGAGGCATACGCCTACCTTTCCGGTGGCTCTTGCATAGCCGTCCGCCGCATGAGATGCCCCCTGCTCATGAGAGGTCAGAATATGACGAATCTCATCACTGTGCTTATATAATTCATCATATACATTCAGAATGGCTCCGCCCGGGTAACCGAAGACGGTATCTACCCCCTGCTCCTTGAGACATTCTACTAAGATCTGTGATCCTGTCAGTTCCATACTTACTCTCCCCTTCTGTTCACTTTGTTCACAGAAACGTGTATAGTGTCTGTGGACATTTTATTTCAAAATACTGATTTATTTTTCTAGGATTGCTCCTCTGTTGCCGGAGGTAACCATCTTCGCATAGCGTGCCAGATAACCCGTCGTGACTCTCGGCTCGCGCGGCTGCCATTTTGCCTTTCTGGCTGCCAGCTCCTCGTCGGATACCAGAACCTCCAGCTTGTTATTCGGAATATCGATGAGGATGCGGTCGCCCTCTTCTACCAGAGCAATCGGTCCGCCTACAGCTGCCTCCGGAGATACGTGTCCGATGGAGGCACCTCTGGACGCGCCGCTGAAGCGGCCGTCTGTAATCAGGGCTACCGTGGATCCGAGTCCCATGCCTGCAATGGCGGAGGTCGGGTTCAGCATCTCCCGCATGCCCGGGCCGCCTTTGGGTCCCTCGTAGCGGATAACCACCACGTCGCCTGCCACGATCTTGCCGCCCTTGATGGCTGCGATGGCATCCTCCTCGCAGTCAAAGACGCGAGCCGGTCCCTCATGAACCATCATCTCCGGCACCACTGCGGAGCGCTTTACCACACCGGTATCCGGCGCCAGGTTGCCCTTCAGAACGGCGATGCCGCCGATCTCGCTGTAGGGATGGTCGATGGGACGGATGACCTCCGGATTGCGGTTCACACAACCTGCGATGTTCTCGCCGACGGTCTTGCCGGTCACGGTAAGCTGGTCTGTATACAGAAGATTTTTCTTATTCAACTCGTTCATGACTGCATAGACGCCGCCTGCCTCGTTCAGGTCTTCCATGTAGGTGGGGCCTGCCGGTGCCAGATGACAGATGTTCGGGGTCTTCGCACTCATCTCATTGGCGATCTCCATGTTCAGTTCTACGTCTGCTTCATGAGCGATGGCCGGCAGATGCAGCATGCTGTTCGTAGAGCAGCCCAGCGCCATATCCACGGTCAGGGCATTCAGGAACGCCTCTTTGGTCATGATGTCGCGGGGACGGATGTTCTTTTTCCACAGCTCCATGACCTGCATGCCTGCGTGCTTTGCAAGCTTGATTCGCTCAGAGTAGACAGCCGGAATGGTTCCGTTGCCCGGAAGTCCCATGCCCAGTGCCTCTGTCAGGCAGTTCATACTGTTCGCTGTATACATACCGGAGCAGGAACCGCAGGTAGGACATACCTTTGCCTCGAATTCCTTCACATCCTCCTCGGTCATGGTTCCGGCTGCGTAGGAGCCGACTGCCTCAAACATGCTGGAAAGGCTGCGCTTCTGACCGTGTACATGGCCGGCCAGCATGGGGCCGCCGCTGACGAAGACCGTGGGTACGTTGATGCGGGCCGCCGCCATCAGAAGTCCCGGTACGTTCTTATCACAGTTCGGAACCATGACCAGAGCATCGAACTGATGCGC
>CAVKIR010000234.1:0-3189 GCA_963656395.1 Prevotella sp. CAG:279 | reverse complement strand
AGGTGTTGGCATATATGTTCCGCTTTGATGCCAAGGTAGGGTATTATCTTTATCCGGAAGCTAATGGCGCGGATGACATAAGGCTTCGGATGAATAGTGGATCTACCTATGAGGAAAATGTAAAGCCGAGGGATAATGTAAGCATTATAAAGCATGGGTTGCAAATTCCTACAAAGGTCAGTGGATACGAGGAATTTGCAGCGAAAATGAAAATCAGTGAAGAGGAGTTTGTGAAGATATTTCTGACGCAGCAGGTAATGGATGATGAAGATGCGTAAACGGACGAAAGAAGAGCCGAGAGGGCTCTTCTTTCTGTGTGTCGATAATGTACGGTGGGGAGATAAAAGTTAGTTGGTTTCGTCGAAATCAACTTCCTCGCCGTCAGCCTCGACTAACTCATCGTACTCTGCTGCATCGAGCATCTGGTCGAACATGTCTGCTACGGCATCGTACTCCTCATCGGACTCGATGTTGTCCAGTACCGGGGTGCCGGTGCTGTTGTCATAGCGGTACAGGTAGACCTCTCCGTCCTCGTTCTCGCCGTTCTCATCGAGGGGGAGCAGGGCGATGTAGTCGCGTCCGTCCACCGGAAAGATGGTGAGAATCACACACTCGACCGTTTCATCGTTATCCAGGGTAAGGGTTACAGTGATGTCACCGTTGCAGGAATCGCAGTTTCCGCCGCAGTCTGCGGTGTTGCATGTATTGTCTGCCATTTGATTTTTCTCCTTTTTGAATGATTATAAAGTACACTGTATCAGACCTTCCCTGGAAAAGCAAGAGAAAAGAATTGAATTGCCTGGTGCTTTGTATTAGAATAAAAGGAATTCTATAGCAGAGAGGACTTTGAATATGAATTTTACATTTTCAAAAAGGGCGGAAGCCATCGAAGAGGGAATCTTCGCGACGCTGGCCCATAAAAAGAACGAACTGGTGGAGAAGGGCATGGAGGTCTATAACTTTTCCATCGGTACGCCGGATTTCCAGCCGCCGAAGCATGTGATGGACGCCATGGTGGAGGCCTGCAAGGATCCGGAGAATTATAAATACGCCATTTCCGACCGGCCGGAGCTTGTGAAGGCCATGCAGGACTTCTATCAGAAGCGCTTCGGAGTGCGTCTGGAGGCAGATGAGATTATGAGCCTGTATGGTTCCCAGGAGGGTATGGCTCATGTGGCCATCGCGCTTTGCGATCCGGGCGACATCATGCTGGCTCCGAATCCGGGTTATCCGGTCTTTTCGCTGGGGCCGAAGCTTACGGGCGCGAGGATCGAGACTTATCCCCTTTATGCAGAAAATAATTTCCTGCCGAAGTTCGAGGATATTCCGGAAGAGACTGCACGGGCAGCGAAGTTTCTGATTGTATCTTATCCGTCTAATCCGGTCTGCTCCGTGGCGGACGATGCCTTCTATAAAGAACTGATTGCGTTCGCAAAGAAATATAACATTATCATTCTGCATGATAACGCTTATTCCGATATCATTTACGATGGAAGAGAAGGAAAATCCTTCCTGTCCTATCCGGGCGCGAAGGAGGTGGGCATCGAGTTTTACTCCCTGTCCAAGAGCTACAATATGACCGGTATGCGGATCTCCTTCGCAGTGGGCAATCGTGAGATTATAAAGGAGTTTTCGAAGGTTCGTTCCCAGATCGACTACGGTATCTTCCTGCCGATTCAGATGGCAGCGGTGGCGGCTCTGACCGGACCCCAGGATGCGGTGAAGGAGCAGTGTGCCGAGTATGAGCGGAGAAATAAGGCACTCTGCGGCGGACTTCGCTCGATTGGATGGAACGTGCCGGACAGCCAGGGCACGATGTTCGTATGGGCACCGCTGCCGGAGGGCTACACGGACAGCGCAGCCTTTACCATGGAGCTGATGGAGAAGACCGGCATGATCGTGACCCCGGGCAGCGCCTTTGGGGATCTCGGCGAGGGGTATGTGCGGATGGCACTGGTGCATCCGGTTCCGGTGATCGAGAAGGCCATCCGGAAAGTGCAGGAGAGCGGCATTCTGAAAAAATAAGGCGGCCGCGCATTATCTGGCGGAAAAGCAAAGGGAATGACGGAGGATACCATGAGTTTTGTGGACGATATCACAGACTTTATCTTTGTGGAACATGAGCCGGAACAGGCGGATATGATCTTTATCCCGGGCGGCGATCAGGGCGGGCTTGCGGTGACAGCGGCCCGGCTTTACAAGGCGGGCTATGCGCCTTATGTGCTGCCATCCGGGCGCTTCAGTAAGCCGGTGGGCCATTGCTGGATTCCGGGCTATGAGGCGCGGACGGAGTGGGATTTTCTGCACGATCTTCTGGTGCGGGAGGGCGTTCCCGAGGCCGCCGTTTTGGAGGAAAAAGAGGCGACCTATACCTACGAAAATGCCATTTACTCCCGCAAGGTGACAGACCGGCTGGGACTTCCGATTCGGAAGGCAATTCTCTGTCCCCAGGCCTGCCATGCGAGACGGGCGCTTCTGTACTATAAGGTATGCTTTCCGGAGACGAGGTTTTTGGTCTGCCCGACGGTGACCCGGGACATCAGCCGGGAAAACTGGTTTCTGGATGAACAGAAGATAGACGTGGTTCTCGGGGAACTGGAAAAATGTGGAAGCCAATTCCGTGAGATTTTAAGAGAATACAGAGAACAGGAGGAACGGAAGCGATGAGTGTGGATATCAACGAGGTGATGCGGCTGGTCCGCGAGACGAAGCAGTTTGTGGAAAACAGGGATATGGCAGGCCATGTGAAGGTCAAGGGTCTGGCGGACTATGTGACCCAGGTGGACACGAACATCCAGAATTTCCTGCGGGAGAAGCTGGGCAAGCTGGCGCCTGAGATCGAATTTCTCGGCGAGGAGGACGGCCTGCATGCCATGAAGGGCGATACCTTCTGGATTCTGGATCCGATCGACGGCACCACGAATCTGGTGCATGATTATCAGCACAGCACGGTGTCTCTGGGACTTTACAGCAAAGGCGAGATTATCCTGGGTGTGATTTACGATCCCTTCCGGGAGGAAATGTTCTATGCGGAGAAGGGAAAGGGAAGCTTCGTCGTAACTATCCAGGACAGCCCGAAGCACTTGCTGCTGAGGGCGTATGAACATGATTCAAGGGTGCAAAATCCCATCGGCGAAGCCGATTCTCATGGATTTTGCATTCGTAACTGGTCAGGTACTGAACAGTTAC
>CAVKIR010000233.1:0-3202 GCA_963656395.1 Prevotella sp. CAG:279 | reverse complement strand
AAATGCAGATATTCTCAGTTACTCTGATGCTGGCTGGCGTTTGTACAGTAACTTATATTTTAAGAAATACAAGAAAAACAAAAAAAGTGCTTGCATTTCTTTCTAACTTGTTCTATAATAATCACGTCGCAAGCGCGAAGCAGAAATGGTCGATTGGTCAAGCGGTTAAGACGTCGCCCTCTCACGGCGAAAACAGGGGTTCGATTCCCCTATCCACTGCTTTCTATCAAATATTTGTCAAACCGTATGGTGGATTGGTCAAGCGGTTAAGACGTCGCCCTCTCACGGCGAAAACAGGGGTTCGATTCCCCTATCGACTGCTGAAAAGAATCCTTAAGACAGGATTCTTTTTTTATTGTCAAAACGCAGGGGAGTATGTTATACTAAGTGAGTTGAACAAAACAGAACATGTGTACGGGGTGAATCATGAAAAAGAGATTAAAAGCAGTGTCCATCCTGGGTCTGCTGGTGATTCTTCTATTAAATTCCTATGTCTTTTTGAAAAACGGAAAGAACCTGGTTAATGCGGATGATTCCTCAGAGCTGGTATTGGCAGCCTTTCTGGCCAAAGGCAATGGCTTCATCAGCAGAGGTTGGGTCTATTCCTCGGAGCTTCGGATTTTGAATACGCAGTGGGTTCGAGCCTTCCTGTTCCGGCTTACGGACAGCTGGACGGCGGTACGTGTCCTGGGGAATCTGGTACTCGATGTATGGCTTTTAGCGGCCTATCGTTTTTTTATCCTTCAGCTGACAGAAAAGAAGGTCTGGTTTTGGTATACGGCCCCCTTCCTTTTGCTTCCCTTCAGCCATGAGGTCTTCTACGTGGTGGGAGAGATGGGCTATTATATTCCGCATCTTGCGATTTCCTTTACGATTCTGGGACTGTGGCTCTACCTCTATCGGGGAAAAACCCACCGAAAAGCCGCGCATCTCTTCCTTTGTGCGCTGACCTTTGTCTCCTGTCTGGGCGGCATTCGGCAGCTTTTCGTAACGCTGCTGCCCATGTGGCTGGCCGTTCTCTGCCTGGTATTCCGTCATTCCGAACAGCTTGGAACCGCACGGGAGTTTTTCCGGAAATACAGCTATCTCTGGACCGGCAGTCTGACAGGCGCGGCCGGATATCTGGTCAACCATACAGTCCTTTCCCGTATCTTCCTTTTTGATACCTATTCCGGTCTGGTGCTGGTGCAGCCCACCTTCGAGCGCCTGCAGGTCGTGCTGAGGACCTTTCTGAATACCTTTGGTTATTCAGAGGATGGTGTTCCGGATACACCTTTATTTTCGGGAAAAGGCATTTTCTTTGTATTGTCCTTATGCTTTTTGGGGATGCTTCTGATTCTGGTCATGCAGATTCGCAGGCGCGGGAAGGAGCTTTCTCTTCCGGCGGAATTTCTGCTGCTGTTTTCCATCTATGGCATCGGCATTACGTTTTTACTCTATATATTTACAGATATTTCCATCACGACCCGCTATTATGCCCTGGGTCTGATGATGTATGTACCGCTTTTGCCTGTCTTCTATCAGGAGGCGGAGCTGTCGAAGAATGTGAAGCAGCTTTTTCTGGCAGCGCTGGCGCTTCTGCTCTGTATTCTGGGTCTCGGAGAATACCGTTCCTGCCTGGCGTCTGATATGAATGAGGGCAGGATGGAGAGCGTGGCCTGGCTGGAGCAGGAGGGCTATACCCTGGGATATTCCAGCTTCTGGAATGCGAATGTCCTGACAGAGCTGTCGGAAGGCAGGATCGAGATGGTGCCTTTGACGGAAGGACGGGACAGTGCGCCGGGTCTTTACGCATGGCTGGTGAAGCTGGAGAACCTGTTCCCGGATGCAGAGCGGGGACCGGTATTTTTGCTGCTCTACGTCCATGAAGCGAATCGGTATGAGAATCTGACCGCAGACCGGACGCCGGTCTATGAAGATGACAATTACCTTATCTATCATTATGATACAGCAGGGGAATTCTTAAACCTTTTAAATCAGGAGTGAATCATATGGCAAATACAACAACCTACGACGCAGGCAGTATCTCTGTCCTGGAGGGACTGGAGGCGGTGCGCAAACGGCCCGGTATGTATATCGGAAGCGTGTCCCGCAAGGGTCTGAACCATCTGATCTACGAGATTGTGGACAATTCCGTGGATGAGCATCTGGCAGGCTTCTGCTCGAAAATCAATGTGTTTCTGGAAAAGGACGGTTCCTGTACGGTCATAGACAATGGCCGCGGTATCCCCGTGGACATGCACGCAAAAGGTGTATCCGCGGAGCGGCTGGTCTTCACGACCCTGCATGCGGGCGGAAAGTTTGATGATTCTGTATACAAGACCAGCGGCGGCCTCCACGGCGTAGGATCTTCCGTAGTAAACGCCCTTTCTACCTATCTGGATATCGAGGTCAGCCGCGACGGCTATGTACACCACGATCATTACGAACGGGGTATTCCCACCATCGAGCTGGAGAACGGGCTGCTTCCGAAGCTGCGCCGTACTCGGGAGACCGGCACGAAGATCAACTTCCTTCCGGATCCGGAGATCTTTGAGAAGACGCGGTTCCAGGCGGAGGAGGTCAAGAGCCGTCTCCATGAGACCGCTTACCTGAACCCGGATCTGACCATCATTTTCGAGGATCGCAGAGGCGACGAGGTCGAGCATGTGGAGTACCATGAGGAAAATGGTATCATCGGCTTTGTAGAGGACCTGAATAAGAATAAAGAGACTGTCCATGAGGTCATTTACTTCAAGGGTGAGTCCGAGGGCATCGTCGTCGAAGGTGCGTTCCAGTACGTGAACGAGTTCCATGAGAATGTTCTGGGCTTCTGCAACAACATTTACAATGCAGAGGGCGGCACCCACCTGACCGGCTTTAAGACCATCTTTACCACGGTCATCAATAACTACGCAAGAGAGCTGGGCATCCTGAAGGAGAAGGACGCGAACTTCACCGGCGCTGACGTGCGAAACGGCATGACCGCGGTCATTTCCATCAAGCATCCGGCTCCCCGCTTCGAGGGTCAGACCAAGACCAAGCTGGACAACCAGGATGCATCCAAGGCCACGTCCAAGGTCACCGGCGACGAGATCGTTCGGTATTTCGATCGCAATCTGGAGACCTTAAAGAGTGTCATCGGCTGTGCGGAAAAGGCGGCTAAGATTCGAAAGACCGAGGAACGGGCCAAGACGAACCTTCTGACCAAGCAGAAATATTC
>CAVKIR010000232.1:0-3216 GCA_963656395.1 Prevotella sp. CAG:279 | reverse complement strand
ATCCGAAAGGAGTTGCCAGTGGCAAGTCCTTAGGTGAAGGTACTGAACAGTTACGTATTATAAGGGGTTGTCATCAAACATATAAGCTGCACTTATAAATACACAACAATTTTAACAAAAAATAATAAATCTATTGACAAGCTCCTCCTGTGACGCTTATACTCTTACATGTTGAGAGTGATGAATTGATACTCAACATCCAAACAACAGAAATCACATAGGAGGAAAGTTATGAAAAAGAAAGTACTTAGTCTTATCACAGCAGTAGCGATGACAGCCACCCTGCTGGCAGGCTGCGGCGGATCATCCAGCGACACTACAGCTGATACCAAGGCAGATGCGACAGAAGAGTCCGCAGACGCAGGAGAAGCCACTGCACTGTCTGACATGAAGGTTGGATTTATCTTCCTGCATGATGAGAACTCCACCTACGACCTGAACTTCATGAATGCCGCAAAGGAGGCATGCGAGAAGCTGGGTGTTGAGTACATGACGAAAACCAATATTCCGGAAGGCCAGGAGTGCTACGAGGCAGCATGTGAGCTGGCAGACGCAGGCTGCGACTTCATCTTCGCAGACAGCTTCGGCCATGAGGACTACATTATCGAGGCAGCCAAGGAGTATCCGGAGGTACAGTTCAGCCACGCAACCGGTACCAAGGCACATACCGAGGGTCTGGATAACTTCCACAATGCCTTCGCTTCCATCTACGACGGCCGTTACCTGGCTGGTATCGTAGCAGGCGAGAAGCTGAATGAGATGATTGCAAATGGTGATATTACCGAGGATCAGGCAAAGATCGGATATGTCGGAGCTTATACCTACGCAGAGGTTATCTCCGGTTATACATCCTTCTTCCTGGGCGCTCGTTCCGTATGCCCCTCCGCTACCATGGAGGTAACCTTTACCGGTTCCTGGTATGACGAGACAGCAGAGAAAGAGGGAGCAAACAAGCTCATCCAGGATGGCTGCGTACTGATCAGCCAGCATGCAGACTCCATGGGAGCACCGACCGCATGTGAGACCGCAGGCGTACCGAACGTATCCTATAACGGAAGCACCGAGAGCGCTTGCCCGAATACCTTCCTGGTATCCTCCAGAGTGAACTGGGAGCCGTATTTCGAGTATGCCATCAGCTGTGTGGCAAGCGGTGAGGCTATCGATACCGACTGGACAGGAACCCTGGCTACCGGCTCTGTAGAGCTGAGCACCCTGGGCAGCGCTGTCGCAGAGGGCACACAGGAAGCCATCGATGAGGCAACTGCGAAGATCGAGTCCGGCGAGCTGCATGTATTTGATACTTCTACCTTTACCGTAGACGGCCAGGAGCTGACCACCTACATGGCAGACGTGGATACCGATGCAAACTATGAGGGCGACCACGAGGCAGTAAGCGACGGATACTTCCATGAGTCCGAGTATCGTTCTGCTCCGTACTTCGATGTGAATATCGACGGCATCACGCTTCTGGATACAGCGTTCTAAGAAAATACTGATTGAATCAGTCTTCTACGCGAACAGCATACAGGGCGGCGCAGCAGCCAAAATGCTGCGCCGTCCTTTTGATCCGCTTATGGATCATTGAGAAATAAAGGAAGGAAACAAACGATGGAAACCAAAGTAGCCGCAGTTTCAATGAAAAACGTTACAAAGACCTTTGGCTCTGTAGTTGCCAACGAGAAAGTCAATCTCGATATCTATAAGGGCGAGATTCTGGCACTTCTGGGAGAAAACGGCAGCGGCAAAACGACGCTGATGAACATGCTCTCCGGCATCTACTATCCGGATGAGGGACAGATCTTCATCAATGGAAAGGAAGAGGTCATCAAGACCCCGAAGGACGCCCTGAATCTCGGTATCGGCATGGTGCACCAGCATTTCAAGCTGATCGACGTGCTCACAGCCACAGAGAATATCATCCTGGGTCTCACGGATAAGCTGAATATCAAGGAGGCCTCGAAGAAAATCGAAGACATCTGCAACAAATACGGCTTCGAGGTGGATCCGAAGCAGAAGATCTACGATATGTCCGTCTCCCAGAAGCAGACAGTGGAGATCGTAAAGGTTCTGTATCGCGGTGCGGATATTTTGATTCTGGACGAGCCCACCGCCGTACTGACGCCCCAGGAGACCGAGAAGCTCTTCCGTGTGCTCCGGAAGATGCGGGACGACGGCAAGGCCATTATCATCATTACCCATAAGATGCACGAGGTGGAGTCCCTCTCTGATCGTGTGGCAGTCCTGCGTGACGGTAAGTACATCGGCAGCATGGCGACTAAGGATACCACCGTCACAGAGATGACGAACATGATGGTAGGCCATGCCGTGACCCTGAATATCGACCGCCCGGATCCGGTGAATCCGAAGCCCCGTATCGTGGTGGAGAATCTGTCGGTTCGAAGTGAGGATGGCATTCAGAAGCTGAAGAATGTATCCTTTACGGCGAACAGCGGTGAGATCTTAGGCATCGCCGGCATCTCCGGCTGCGGTCAGAAGGAGCTTCTGGAGGCCATCGCAGGACTTCAGCCTGTGGAGGCCGGAGCCATCGAGTATGTAGAAAATGACGGCCATGCGGAGCCGCTTCTGGGCAAGGATCCCTTAAAAATCGCGGAGATGGGTGTCTCCCTCTCCTTCGTGCCGGAGGATCGTCTGGGCATGGGCCTGGTGGCGAACATGGACCTGGCCGATAATATGATGCTGCGTACCTTCCGGAAGGGCAGAAGCCCCTTTACGAACCGCAGACCCTCCAGAAAGCTGGCAGAGTCGGTCGTGAAGGATCTGGAGGTCGTGACACCGGGTATCTCCACCCCGGTACGCCGCCTGTCCGGCGGCAACGTGCAGAAGGTCCTGGTGGGTCGCGAGATTGCCTCCGCCCCGACGGTGCTTCTGACAGCCTATGCGGTAAGAGGACTGGATATCAATTCCTCTTATACGATTTACGATTTGCTCAATGAACAGAAAAAGAAGGGCGTAGCCGTCATCTTCGTCGGCGAGGATCTGGACGTAATGGTAGAGCTCTGTGACAAGATCATGGTGCTCTGCGGCGGCGAGGTCAGCGGCATCGTGGACGCCCGGAAAACCGATAAAAATAAGGTCGGCCTAATGATGACCAGAGTAGGAGGGGATGCGAGTCATGAATAAGAAAGAGCCATTTTTCCATATCGTAAAAAGGGACGCCCTTCCCTGGTACCAGTCAGTGGGCATCCGGGCCATAGC
>CAVKIR010000231.1:0-3243 GCA_963656395.1 Prevotella sp. CAG:279 | reverse complement strand
GGGTAGACGGTCTTATCCGGGTAGGTCATGGCATTCAGGAAGGTATTCAGGGAACCCTTCGCCAGCTCCACAAAGGGATCCTTCACCGGAAATTCTCTCGAACCGCAGAGCACCGAATGCTCCAGAATATGAGCCACACCCGTATCGTCCGGCGCCGGCGTCCGAAAGCCGATGTAGAATACCTTATTCTCATCGTCATTGGATAAGAGGCATACCCTCGCCCCCGTCTTTTTATGCTTCAGGTAATAGCCGACGGATTTCAGCTCTGCAATCTCGCGCTTTTCCACCAGCTCATAAGACTTTAATTCTTCTATGGTCATCGTTTTCTCCTATCTCTTTTTTGCCCTTATCTATGCGGGCATTTGTAGAATAGTGTATCACATTTTAGCGGGATTTAAAAGTGTGTTTTCTATCACAAAGGGCAGCCCCGGCGGGCTGCCCTTCGCGTTTAAATTCTTATTTTCTCAGCTGCTTTTTCTTCTCATAACTCAGTGCGCCTGCGATGCCGAGGCCGGCTGCCAGAAGCAGGCTGACCGGAAGCCAGATATTCGTGGTATCTCCCGTATTCGCTGCGCTTACGGATGCTGTGGAGGAGGAGCTGCCTGATCCCGATCCGGATCCGGAGCCGCTGCTCTTCTCTTCCCACTTCGCATAGAGGGTCAGACTCTGTGTCGTCAGCTTCGTGCTGAAATCAAAGGCATTCTTGCAGTCAGCGTCTGTATACCAGCCCTTGAACCGATATCCGCTGCGGGTGGGATCGGCAGGCTTCGCAATGGTGCCATTGTAGGTGGTCTCTGCCTGGCTGACACTGGATCCGCCCTTGCTGTCAAAGGTCACGATGGCCTTCTCGGTGGTAACCACGGCCAGGGTGGAGAACTTGTTCATCAGCACGGTGACGGTCTCGTTCGCCTGATCTACGGTGCAGGGAAGCTCTTCGGTCACACCCTCATGTACGTGCAGGATGCGGACAAATTTGTTGCTGATGCCGGGTACCTTTAAGGTAATCGGAATCTGGTTCATCGTGGTGGAAAGGTTCGAGGTGGTAATCTCGACATCGCCGTCCGCCGTCACCTTTTCCTTCGTCATCAGTACCTTCACATCGACGTACAGGGCTACGCTCTCACCGGCTGCGCTCTTCACCTGCGCATCCAGCTTCTTCGCATCCTCTGCCGGTACCTCGCTCTTGGTCAGGCCCTCTGCCTGCACCTCTACCTTGATGTTCGTTACAGTGGTATCGTCATTTGCAGAAGCGATCTGGTCTGCTTCCTTCTGTACGGCTGCAACGGTCTTCTCGACATCCGCCTTGTTCGTAGAGATGGAATCCGAGTCACCGGAAATCGCTCCGGTGGAGGTGGTATCGGGCTTCGCCAATGCGACAGCATAGTATTTATTTTCGCTCTGTCCCATCTGATAGCCGCCCGGAACGGTCAGGGTCGCTGTATCCAAAGTGGCACCCTCAGCTACTTCTACATAGCCCTTATCCGTACCGGTACCGCAGACAAGGATCTTGCCGTTATTCACGACCTTTGAAGTGGCTAAGGCACGGAAGCCCGCGCTGTCCGCCGCTACAGTCAGGGAGGCACCGCTGCCGATGGTGAAGGTGACATCCGTCACTACCTCCAGAGCGACACCTGCGGGGAGGGTTACATTCTCTTCGAGGGTGCAGCTTCTGGCTACTAAGATCTTTTTGTTACCATCCAGGTGAGCGATAGCATCAGTCAGGGTCGGATATGCATTGACAATCTCATCACCGGAGTCACTTGTTGTCCGAATCTCATATGGTACACCTACCACCTTGTAGTTCTCACCGTCCAGTATGGCTGCGTAACCGTCAGCCACGTACTCTGCATCCGGTTCTGTGTCAAAGGTTCCGCCGGAGATTTCGAGGGTTCCTGCAATACCAGTATCTCCTTTCAAACTATACTCATAGCTGGTAAGAAATGTACCACTCTCAATTTTAAGCGTGGTATTCGTACTTATGCTTGCTGCTAAAAGAGATTGGTATCCCTCTGATTTGATTGTATCACTCTTCTTATAAATCCCACCACGGACTGTTGCCTCTGATTTATTCTCCAACCAGATCGCATAGTATCGAGTTGCAGTGACATCCAGATTAATCAAGTTCACATTTACGGAATCGTATATATTGATACCGCCTGTCAGCTTTACATTTTCTACCGTAAATCCATCTGTATGGTCATCACCGATAAAGAGTGCATAGGAGCCACCATTCGCACATACCATGGAGCCGTTGATGATCTTGCCGCCACTTCCCTCGAAGATGTGGCTAAAATTCTCAGAGGTATAGGTTTTTCCATTCAGATCGAATGTAATCCCCTCAATGTTGTATATAATTGTACCCTCTTGTTCCTCCCCATTACCATCTGTATATACGTACGTAGGATCCTCAAAATCCTCCAGCAGCTTTACTTCGCTGATCCCTTTTTCACTGGCTGCATCAAAGGCATCTCCAAGGCTCGCATATGTCTCATCACCAACCTGCGCTATCGGGGTGCTCTCCTCATCTGCGTCCCCCCCGTCGCCACCATCGGCATCCTCGGAAGCCTGTTTTGCAAGTGCGTTGTCCGCCTGCTTTTCCGTATTCTCCGCCGTCTTCGCAGTGTTGTCAGCAGTGGATGCACTGTTGCCGGTCTCTGCTGTCTTTTTCTCAGTGGTATCTGCTTTCTTATCTACAGTGGCATCACTCGTCTGCCCTGTCGTGGTACCCTCTTTCTTATCCGCAGTAGTATCCTCTGTCTGCCCTGTCGTGGTGCCCTCTTTCTTATCCACAGTAGTATCGCCGGTCTTATCCGTCACGGTGTCACCGGTCTGCTGCTCTGTGGTCGTCTCCGTCGGGGTCTCACCCTCCGCACGTACCGTCATGGGCGCCGGCAGCAGCATCGCGCAGGCAATCACTGCAGCAAGCGCCTTGTTTGTAAGTTTCTTCCCGTTGAACATCAACTTCTCCTCCTTCTATTTCTCTTTTTTCTTATTACAGTCCCGATATAAAGTCTAATTTAGCATAGCACCTTTAATGAATTTTTGCAATATTTTCCAGCTTATAAAATCGGAAATTATTCGGTTACAGTTCAAACAGCAGCCAGCATCGGAGTAGCTGAGAATATCTGAATTTAGCGGCTTTCGATATGTTCATAATCTAGAAAGTTCGGACGGCTCCGTACAAATGGAATGTTCCTGGCTCAGGTTGAATCCGCAGGGATTCTCTATGCGCATCACTCCTTC
>CAVKIR010000230.1:0-3280 GCA_963656395.1 Prevotella sp. CAG:279 | reverse complement strand
TGCTGACCGGGAAGACGGTGACACAGACACACTGGGTCGACATCGAAGGAAAATCTTCCTTCCAATTCCAACCGACCGTTCTGGGCTTCACCGGCGGAAACGGCGCCTATCTTCTGACCTACTATGCGAAGCCGAACCAGGTGGACGGGGTCACGCAGGTGACTTCCGGTAATTCCTTTACACTGAGTGGGGCGGTGATTGGTCCTAATCAGCAAGAGCTTACCCTGACTGGGGTCAAGGTCAGCACATCCACCATGGTAGAGGGCGGAAAAGCGCTGAATGTCGCAAAATCCGGCTGGTATTTTGATCATGAAAAGGCGACCTCCGGAGACTGGAAAGCGGGGCATCTGTATTGGGTTATAGATATCACGGGTACAGAGGTGGAAGCAGGGACGGAATTCCGGGATACACCTTCCGGAACGAATAAGCATTACATCCGCGGCACCTCGATGGTAGGTGTATACAAAGGAACCGTACCGGAGGGAGAGCTATTTACCAGATATTACGGGACCGTGTCCGATCTGAAAGCCGATACCGTGCTTCAGAGACTGCAGGGAAATGAGACAAATGGCGGGACTGTTCCGACGAATGCAGACTATTCCTGGAGTGCCACGAGTGAGCAGGCCACGATTCGAATTCGAAAGACGCTGCAGCTTTCAGAAGGAGAACATCTTTATATCGTTCTGCAGACAGAACCGTCTTCTGCGATGAACCTCTGGGGCTATAAGCAGTTTAGCAACAGTCTTTCTATGAAAGATAAGAATGCTTCGGAATTTGTCGAGATCAACGAAGCACAGCTCTATGCAGCCGGACAGGGAACGAATTTCAAATATACGGCCGGTGTATATGCATACGACAGCTCGGGCTGGAAAAATATTACAACCTATAACGGAAATAGCTACAATAAGCTGATTACAAGTCAGATAAAGGAAGCTGGCACCTATGTAGACTGGCGCATCAAGATCAATTATGCCGGAGATATAGAGGGAAGCGTTCGGGTGGAGGATCAGATTCCGGAGGGACTGGAACCGGTATATGTGCGGTACTTCTGGATCAACCAGGAGATCTTTGACAATGCACCGGAGACACCGGAGATAGCCGAGCTGGAAACAAATTCCGACTGGAAGAGAATGGAATTGAGTGCCCGAATAGACGGCACAAAAACGGGAAATGTGGACAGAACCTGTATCGCATATTATAACAGCAGTACAAGGCAGCTTTGTTTTGATGTAACGAATCTTAAAAAGGGCGGCAATTCGGCAGACAAGCGCTCCCTGGAGGTTCAGGTTGTGACGCGGGTCAGTGATTCGGATGTGCTTTTGAGCGGACATGAAAAGGAATATGTCAATACAGCTACGGTAAAGAACGATTCCGGAAAGATAATCAGTGAATCTGCCTCAGACGTGACTATCTCGAAGAAGACCATTCGCAAAGAAATGGGAAACGTGACAGATGCAAAATTGCCCTTTACACTGACGGTCAACCCACTGGGAGAAGATCTCGTCAAGGGAGAAGATAAGCTGACCCTGGTGGACGAGATGAAGAATCCCCTGCAGTTCGACACGGATTCCCTGCAGGTAAAGAATGCGGAAGGGACAGATGTGGCGGTTTCATCCAGAATCGAGGAGACGGAGGAGGGTCAGAAGCTGATTCTGACGATTCCGGACGGAGAGAAGCTTACCATCACCTACGATGCGATTCTGAACAGTCAGCCGGACACGGATATACCGGTGAATAATGCGGCCTATTGGTATGGATACAGCCAGGATATTGCCGGAATTCAGGATGAGACAGTAACCTACCATATCGATGCGACGGCGGGAACCCGACAGACTCCGGTTCTGCAGATCAAAAAAGCAGATCAGGATGATACGACTCTGCCGTTAAGCGGAGCAAAGTTTGAGCTTCAGAAGGCTGTATGGAGCGAAGCAGAGGAACAGTGGGAAGCTGACGAGGACGCAAGCCCCATCGTAGGCACTACGGGCTCCTCAGGCAATCGGGAGGGGATCTATCGCTTCGGAACGACTGCCGGGACACAGCTTGCATACAATACGGTATATCGCCTGACCGAGACGAAGGCTCCGGATGGCTATCAGGTGAATACGGAACCGAGCTATTATATCATTGCAAGAAAGGATGCAGCTACGGATGCCTATTCGACAGAGCTCCTTGCCTGGGAAGAACACGGTGCGCAGATCTACTATGCCGGGGCTACCTATAAGGTGACCATTTACAACAAGCACAAGGAGGCCGAGCCGGAGAAGGTGCCGGAGAAGGAACCGGAGAAGGAACCGGAGAAGGAACCGGAGAAAGAGCCGGAGAAGGTGCCGGAGAAGGAACCGGAGAAGGTGCCGGAAAAGGTGCAGGAGAAGGAACCGGAGAAGGAGCCGGAGAAAGTGCCGGAGAAAGAACCGGAGAAAACACCGGAGAAGAAGCCCGAGACAAAGGAAGAGAAAAAAACAGAGAGTAAATCAGAGAATCAGTCAGAAGTGCAGCAGGAGACCCAATCCGATCCGGAGAGCGCATCTGTGAGCACCGAGGAAGTAAAGACCGGTGATGAACAGAAGCCCCTGTTCTATATCGGTGCATCCCTGGCGGCTCTTGTCGGTTTCGGGTGGACGCTAACCCAACTATTACTTGACAGAAAGGAAAAATAAGTATAGAATTTAATAGTTGTATGTTATTCCTAATAGGCAAAACTTATAAAAATAAGCGTGTCATACGGGTTATATTTGTACAATGAAAATTAAATAAGGAGGTGCTCCTGTGCCGTTTTATGTTCTTATCATCGTAGCGGTAATATGCATCGTGGCTTCCTCTCTTGTGACGTTGAAGGTTCGCGAGAAGACGGTCGAGAAAAAGGTCGGCAATGCGGAAGAGAAGGCAAGAGAGATCATCGATGATGCATTGAAGGTCGCTGAACGATCCAAGCGCGAAGCTTTGCTGGAGGCGAAGGAAGAATCACTGAAGACAAAGAACGAGCTGGAAAAAGAGACAAAGGAACGCAGAGCGGAGCTGCAGCGTTATGAGCGGAGGGTGCTTGCAAAAGAGGAAACTCTGGACAAGAAGTCAGACGCCCTGGAACGCCGTGAGCAGAGCTATGCGGCCAAAGAAGAGAAGCTGGCCAAGCAGGCTGCTGAGGTCAATAAGCTTCAGGAAAAAAGAGTACAGGAACTGGAAAGAATTTCCGGTCTGACCTCCGAACAGGCAAAAGATTATTTATTAAAGACTGTTGAAGACGAAGTAAAACATGAAACCGCTGTGCTCATCAAAGAAATGC
>CAVKIR010000229.1:0-3297 GCA_963656395.1 Prevotella sp. CAG:279 | reverse complement strand
AACGGTCTTTGCCTTGCTTGCATGCTCCGCTGTCGCCAGGGCATTGCGAAGTGCTGCGTCCTGCTCCATCTCATGCTGCTTCTCTGCTGTCACGTCGCGATTCGCCAAAAGGATAGCATCGACCCTTCCCTCCCTGTCGCGCCGCTGGGGAACGATCAGAGACAGGATCCAACTGCCGTCCGTCTTTTGCACGGTAAAGGAGAGAGATGGCTTATCCCCCAGTCTCTCCACCACCGTATCCATATCCAGATATGCGAGATAAGCCTCGCGGTAGGGTTCGGCGATCTGCTGTCTTACATATTTTTCCTGCACAGATCGTTGGAAGCCGTCGTCTTCTTCCAGCACCTTCGTCGCCTTGCTTCCCTTTACGATCTCGGTCTTCCGGTTCCGCAGATCCAGAAGGGTGATGGAGGAATAGGCATGTCCGATGGCATTGATGATGCGAAGCGGCTTTTGCTCTCTGGAAAGTTCCGCCTTTTCCGCTCTCGTCCATCCCAGCATTTGAAGAAGATAGATCAGAAACGCCACCAGAACGTAGATGCCGCATACGACATTTCGCTTCATGAAGACCTGGGAAGCCGGGAAGAAGATATAGAGCGTATACTTCTCTGTGGCGTCCTTCTTTCCGAACCAGACCCCCTGATCGGATTTCAGTGTAGTGATGCCCTCGGCATTCGAACGGAAGCTGCCGTTGTAATTCGTGCTGCACGCTTCCTCTGTCTTTCCCACCAGCTCTGTCTGATTGCTGCTGACCACCTGGCCATCCTCACAGACGACGACGATCCCGTTCATCTCAAAGGGAAATTCCGCAAACAGGGAATCCAAGGTCAAATCCCCGTAGGCCGGATTGTCCGAATCTTTTTTCAGATAGGTAATGAGGATACCCGCTGCATCCTTGCGAGCCACCGCCGCAAAATCGTAGATGCTTTCCTCTACCGTCAGGCGGGTCGTATAGGTCTTCTCCGGATGGTCTGCGATATCGCGCACATAGGAGGTATCCAGCATCTCCTGCCAGAGATCCGGCACATCGCTGTCCCGGGATGTCTTTCCCTCGATCTGAAGCTCCCCGTCCAGCACCAGAATACCGCTCAGTCTCTGTTCCTCGGCAAAGTCATCCAGCCAGGCCTCATCATAGGAGCCTCGCTCTTCCAGCTCCGTGCTAAGCTCCGTGGATTTATCCAGAAGACGCACCAGACTCTTGACCCGATCGTTGGTTCGATAGGTGTCATACCGATTGATGCGAAGCTTACTGAAGGAAATTGTCTCCTCCAGCACATTCTTCAAGTTCCGCTTATCACTGGCCTGAAAAAAAGCCAGTAGGAGGATGCCGATCAGAAGAAGACAGCCCAGAAGCAGAAGGCGAAAGCTTCTGTATCTCTTTTTACGTTTCATCTGTCTCGCCTCCCCATACGGTTTTGTCCGGATCCAGGCCGTATTTCTCTGCAATCTCTCCTATCGTTCCGTCCTGCTTCATTTCCTCCAGAACCTTCGTAAGCTCTTTGGCCAGCTCTTCATGGGTTCCTTTGGCAAAGGCCACACCGATCTCGGAGCGATAGGGGCTCTCCTCCAGCATCCGAAAGGCTCCGGTGCCGTCATCTGTCAGCTTTCCGATCAGGGCTTCGTGTCCTGCGATGGCATCGACATAGCCCTTTCGCAATACGGCAAAGATCTCCTCCGTGGTCGCGAAGCTGTTCACCTGCTTGACCTCCGGAAGCGGAGAGTCCACGATATGCAAAAAGAGGTTCTCTGCCTTCGTCGTAGCCTGCACGCCGATTCTCTTTCCTTCCAGATCGGCAAGGGTCTGCATATCACTGTCTGCACGCACCGCCACCACCTGGCGGCTGTAGAGGTAAGGCCCTGCCCACTCGTATTTCTCTTCCCGGTCAGTCATGGAATAACAGCTCCAGATGCAGTCGATGGTTCCGTCCTCTAAGTATTCATCCTTATCTTCCCAGGAAATGATCTGAAACTCCGGCTCATAGCCCAGCTTTCCAAAGGCCTCCCTGGCAAGCTCAATATCAACGCCTGCATAGGCTCCGTCGAGATCGAGATAGCTGTAGGGTTCAAATTTATCAATACCGACGCGAATGGTCTCGCCCTCCGTCTTCGTATCCGTCTGTGTACTTTGACAGCCGCAGAAGAGTCCGACAAAGGCAGCCAGCATTCCCACCTTCAGAAGAAGTCTGCCGGCCATGCCCGCCTTTTTATGCTTCCCGCTTCTCATCTGCTTCGTTCCTCCCTGCTTTTCTGATGCACCGATACAAGGTTTCGATCAAGACTTCGCCGTCCAACGGCTTGGAAATATGCGCGCTCATGCCTGCCTTTCTTGCCCGAATCCGATCCTCGGTAAAGGCATTGGCCGTCATGGCGATAACAGGAATCGTCTTCGCGTCCTCCCGTTCCATCAAACGAATGTTCGTCGTCGCTTCGTAGCCTCCCATCACCGGCATCATCACGTCCATAATAATGGCATCGAAGCTTCCTACCTCGGAAGCCCGGAAGAGATCGACCGCCTCCTGTCCGTTCCATGCCTTCACGACCTCGGCTCCTCTCGTCTCCAGGATAAAGCTCGAGATCTCCATATTCAGCTCGTTATCTTCCACTAACAGGAGCCTTCGACCCCGGATCGAATAATCCGGCTTCTCATGCTTTTCCGCTTCCTTCTCGGCCTTTCGCACGGTGTCGATCTGAAACGGAATCGTCACCACGAAGGTGGTTCCCTTTCCTTCTTTGCTTTCAAAAGTGAGGGTGCCGTTCATCTTATCCACCAGACCCTTTGCGATGGACATGCCAAGACCTGAGCCGCCATACTTCGTCTGCGCAGTCGCATGCTCCTGGGTAAAGGGTTCAAAGACCTTCTTCTGATAGGACTTGCTCATGCCGATTCCGGTATCCGCACAGACAAATTCCATGACCGCATAACCATCCTCGGTGACCTCCAGCTCCCTGCAGCGGACGGTGATGGTTCCGCCGGGCTTATTGTACTTGACAGCATTGCTCATGATATTCATAAACAGCCGCTTCACATGGGATACACTGCCGATGAGATAGCGATGCTGCACCCCGCAGTTTTCCTGAATCAGGCGGATATTCTGCTCCGCAGCCAGCTTTTCGATGACGACCGCCACCTCGTCCACGACCTTTTTCAGATCAAAGGGCTGTGCCTCCAGCACGATCTCGCCGGACTCCAGCTTTCCCATATCGAGAACCTCATTGACCAGCTCCAGCAGAAGATTCGAGGCATCCCGGATCTTCGTTCGGCACTCGGCCTGCTTATCCAGATCGGTGGCATAGTAG
>CAVKIR010000228.1:0-3314 GCA_963656395.1 Prevotella sp. CAG:279 | reverse complement strand
CCTCAGCAGCAAGTGCTTCGGGCTGTCCTGAATAGTTACCTTTTTCTTATCTATCTCCGGAAATAAGAAGCCCTCTTCATCCATTTTCATCTCGATGCATTGCACCGGGCAGGCATTCCTGCAGGCGCTGCAGCCGCAGCAGTCTTCCTTCTTCTTGATCTCAATCATTGTATTTGTTCTATCCTCACTTATTACTCAACTGTGTATGCAGCCAGGCTAGAGCCTTGCTTCTCTCCCGTCGAATCTGCTCCTGTACGATAGTCGGATCATAGATGGTATCCATGAGCTCCTCTCCCTCCTCTGTATCCAGGGTGATGGACAGCAGATCCGCCAGATTGTAGATCCGTGTTCGAAAACGTTTACAGGGAACCAGGAAAAACGATTTTTCAAAAAGGATGGAAAAGATGAAGCCATGATAGGAATTTGTGCAGACATAGTCTGCCTGCTTCACCAGACCAAGGAATTCTGCCGGCCCCACATTTACCAGGGTTTCGTCGATAAAGCCCGGATTGTAGCCATAGCGGGAAATCTCTACGATACGAAGACCCAGCCGCTCCTTCAGCTTTCGCGCGCAGTCATACATGGCCTTGTCGGCCTGCATGATATAGAGCAGCATATAGGGCTCCTTTACAGACACCTTCTCGGCTGCCTGCTCCCATTCTTCCTTTGACAAAAGGAAGGTCGGATCGATAAGCTTCTCCGGCTTCTCCCCTAAGAGCTCCTCCACGATCTGCATGCCCGTCATTTCCCGCACGGAGATGGCATCCATGCGCTCCAGATGCTGCCTGACCCTTTTGGAAAATGCCGGATGCAGCCGGCTCTTTCCGAAGCTGGGCGCATAGGCGATCCGTTTCCTGGAAGCCTCGACAAAGTCAAGATAATAAGCCCCCTTTACACCAAACGTCAAAAACGGATTCCAGATCTGGTCGCTGCCGCAGACGTAAGCATCTGCCTCCGGTGCATGCAGCTTCAAATCCAGATGGTGATAGGGCCGTTTCGTACAATGCATCTTTTCTTTTCGAAAGCTTCGAAAGCGGGATACACGGCCGAACCGTTCCCGCATGGTTTTTAACCCACTTTGAAGCTCCGCCGGATTCTTCGTCACCGGGAACAGGCGTACCAGGTCTGTAAATTCTATAAATCCGTTTCGATAGTCGATAATCTCTACCTCGGCCTGACATTCCTTCTCTATGGCTTCCTGCAGCGCATAAGCCTGCAGAGCGCCGCCGAAATTGTTGACAAAATGAAAGGTTATCAGCGCCACCTTTGTCTTCGTTTCACTCATCACTCTAACTCTTCCCTCATAATTACCTTTTTTGCAGCACAAGAAAAGAACCTGCCAACAGAACATACTGTAACGGCTGGTTCTTTCGCTTTATTTCATCTATCCATTTTTGATATCGGTGCATCTTATATTTCCCCCTCGTGCGTTATACTTTAAGATACCACGGGGGGGTATCGCGTCAAGTAAAAAAATGCCTCCGGGCGGTCGCGCAAGCGACCGCCCGGAGGGCGAATTTTAGACTTTTGAGACGGGCTGGCTTAGACTTCCAGCTTCTTGCCGGTCAGCATCTCATAGGCCTGCAGGTACTTCTCGATAGTCTTGTCCACGATCTCCTGCGGCAGCGTCCAGTCGTTGTCCGGGTTGGCCTTCAGCCAGTCGCGGGCGAACTGCTTGTCGAAGGAGGGCTGGCCGTGTCCCGGCTCGTAGCCGTCTGCGGGCCAGAAGCGGGAGCTGTCCGGGGTCAGCATCTCGTCGCCGATGACCAGATGGCCGTCCTCGTCCAGACCGAACTCGAACTTCGTATCTGCGATGATGATGCCTTTACTCAGGGCATACTCTGCGCATTTCTTATAGAGGGCGATGGTGTTGTCCCGGAGTGCCTTCGCGTACTCCTCACCCTTGCCCGGGAAATATTTTTCAAGATGAGCGATGCTCTGTTCATAGGAAATATTCTCGTCGTGGTCGCCTATCTCTGCCTTGGTGGACGGCGTATAGATCGGCTCCGGCAGCTTATCGGATTCCTTTAAGCCCTCCGGCAGGGTGATGCCGCAGACGGTTCCGCTCTCCTTGTAGCTGGCCCAGCCGCTGCCTGTGATATAGCCGCGGACGATGCACTCGATGGGAAGCATCTGAAGCTTTCTGCACATCATGGATTTGCCGCGGAATTTCTCCTGCTGAAAATATTCCGGCATATCCTTCGTATCTACAGAAATCATGTGGTTCGGCAGAATGTCCTCCGTCAGATCGAACCAGAACTTCGACATCTGGGTCAGCACTGCGCCCTTATTCGTCACTTCATTATGAAGAATCACATCGAAGCAGCTGATGCGGTCTGTGGCCACCATAATCAGGCTGTCGCCATTATCATAAATCTCGCGTACCTTACCTTCTTTGATCGGTTTCAATTCCTGCATGTCTTTGCACCTCATCCTTTAAGTTTGGGATAACTAACGCGGATCACTCCGCTATTTTTCACTCACGCTTCTCACATTATCACTAAGTATGGGGAGCTGTCAAGAGCTTTACAGCTCGATGCCCTTCCGGGCGTGGATGCCCTGATCGAAGGGATGCTTGATTTTCCGGACCTCGGATACGTAATCGGCCAGCTCGAGTAGCTCCGGGGATGGGTCACGGCCGCTCAAGGCCACCTCCAGACCCTCCGGGCGGTTTTTCAGAAATTCCACCGCCTTTTCCTGATTCAGCATGCCGTGGTTATAGCAGGACATGAACTCGTCCATGACCAGCAAAAAGGCATCCTCCCGGATTGCCAGCTCTGTGGCCTGATCGAACAGCTCCTGGTAGGCGTCCGCCGCCTCTTTCTTCTGCTCCTCGGTCATGTTCCAGAAGAAGCCGAACTGCTTCTCGCAGGTCAGCACCGTGACACCGGGAAGCCCCCGCAGAATCTTCAGCTCTGAGGACTTTCCGTCCTTCATGAACTGGGCAAAAATGACCTTTTTTCCGCTGCCCGTCGCCCGGACAGCCAATCCCGTCACTGCGGTGGATTTGCCCTTGCCGTCGCCGCAGTAGATGTGGATGCACGATTTTTTCATGTCTTGTTCTCCTCCTGCTCTTTCTTTTTTACCAGGCACCGTTTCTTATAAAAGGAAATACCGTAGCAGAAAATCCGCTCCGCCGGATACTGTTCCTCATATTCGACTGCGTACATCCGCTCATGCATCTGCTGAAGCGCCCTCTCGCAGTCGACTTCCAGCTTCTCCGGGCTGTCCGAATATTTGATTTCAAAGATGGCCACCCGGCCGTCGCTGTCATCTGAAATCACGATATCGCTGCGCCCTTCGCCATGCTCCTT
>CAVKIR010000227.1:1579-3316 GCA_963656395.1 Prevotella sp. CAG:279 | reverse complement strand
ACATAAGACTTCCTCTCCCGTATTCGACGGGAGCTCCACATCTGCCCACAGCTTTCCCTTCATCTGGGCATTCCGCTCGAAGCCGTCGTCCTCGTACCGATAGAGAAGGGTATCTCCCAGCCGTATCTCCAGATCGTACTGTACGCCGTTCGCGGACAATATACGGCCTGCATCTTCCGCTGTCAGGGTGTCATTGTAGAGGCGAACCTCCTCCCCTGCTTTCGCATCCAGCACCGTCGGTAGGGTCACGGTCTCTTTTTCTCCGTCCACCAGCCGATACCAGCCGCTTCCCAGGGAGCGAAGCTCTTCCCCGCGGGAGCTGTTCACCTGACCGAATTCCGCTGTCAGAACAAAAATCAGGAATACCAGGACAGAGGCCACCAGCCACTCCGTCCTTTTCCACAGACTTCGTTGATTCATGTATCTATCTCCTATCTGCCACTGTGATGCTCTGCCTTCACCGCATACATGCGATGATCCGCCAGAATACGGATCCCCGCTGCTTCAAGACAATCATCAGGGTAGGCTGCACAGCCGCAGCTTACACCTACCTCCAGAGCCTTCCCGTCTACCTCGATGGGTCTTAGGATGCTCTGACAGACCCGTTCCTGCATCTGTTCGCAGCTCTTCTCCTCGTAGCGCATGCTGGCGATCAGAGCAAATTCGTCGCCTCCGATCCGGAAGGCATAATCCGTATCCCGGATGCAGGTCTTCAGTCTCTTCGCCACTTCCCGCAGCACGATGTCGCCCACGTCATGGCCGTAGGTGTCATTGATGGGCTTGAAGCGATCCAGATCCAGATAATACAGCACGAAGGGGCTCTTATTTTCCTCCTTGATATGAAGGATCTCGCTGAAATACCGCTCATTGAAAAGCCCGGTCAGACCGTCTGTGTTCGCCATATTCTCGAGCTCCCGGTTCTGCTCTTCCTTTCCCTTCAGCTTGATCCGCTTCTCTGCTTCCAGTGCCATGGAGATCAGCAGCATAAGAATGATACTGGTCGCACCCAGAAGCACGATGGTACCGGTCTGAATCTGACGGACGCCGGAATCCACCGCATCCGCTTCCACGATACCCAGGATGCTCCAGTCTCCGGACTGTTCCGGCACGGTAACCAGATAATGGCGGACCCCATGCTCGACATAGAGTCCTTCTGCCGCTTCCCCGCCTCGGATCTGCTCCACGACAGCTTCCCCGGATCCATGCTTCCATCTGACATCCGTGTCAGAGAAGACCGACAGCTCCTCCAGGCTGTCCACCGGATCATGCACGGAGGCCAGGGAAAGAAGCAATTCTCCGCCGGTTCCCAGCACGTAGCAGTCGCTGACTCCCTCATAGAGGTGATTGACGATGAGATCCTCTACTACAGAGGCATCGTAGCTGACCGCCAGGCCGGTATAATCGATGCCGTCCACCTGAACCGCATGCTCCATGGGAAGCATAAAGACGATTTTTCGCACGCCGGAGCTGGCTAGATAGGTGGAAGCGAGGGGCTCCTGTTTCTGAAAGAGCTCCTGCACCAGCTTCGAGATATGATCCGCCCTTCCGATTCTTCCTCCCAGGGTCTTAAAATCGCAGTTCTTATTGAACATATAGAAATCGCTGTACTGCCAGGTGCCTTTTCCGTTCTTCAGGGAATTCCATACCTGATCCCGATCCTCATCGGTCTGGGCATCCTGCAGATCCTCTTCCCAGATATTCAGCACATTCCAGTTTCGCTGGGTAAAAAGCTCCAGG
>CAVKIR010000227.1:0-1569 GCA_963656395.1 Prevotella sp. CAG:279 | reverse complement strand
CCCGCAGATGGGCGATGCTTTCCTGATAGATCATCTTGCCGATATAATAATTGTAACAGTTGATGGCGGTCAGAAGAACGACGGCCAATGCCAGAATCAGTCCTGAGATGGTATATCTTTTCTTCATTGAACCGCCTCCTTCTGTTATGATTTGCAGCTATTTATTGTTCGGCCTTCATCCAGCTGATGGTCTCACCGCTTCGAAGTCTCTGAAGCAGCGGAATCACCTTGCCGTCTGCTCCCTTCCGCTCCTGATATTCCAGCTTCAGGTAATCCTCGGAGGGAAGAATATCAAGCTTGGTGAGGGCTATGTCGAAGACCTGGCTCATATACTGAGGCTCTCCTTCCACTGCATTCGGATTCGGATTCGTATCTGCAAAGCGGGTTCCCTTGAATTCCCGGTCGAGATAGAGGCCTACCTCCCGAATCAGATCGAGGAGGGTATCCGGTGTCGGATCCGTCTCGTAGGTTCTGGCGAGATCCTCCAGCTTCTTAGCTTCGCCCTTACCGAATCGAATCTTGGAGATGCTCTTCAGCAAGCCCTGGATCGACCGTTCCAGATTCCTTTTGGCATCACGCAGGTCATTTCTGCCGACAGCCTCCTCGCCCCTTTCATTATACAGACGCTGCAGTCGGGTATAAGCAGCCGATGCGCTCTTCAAGGCACCAGTAGCTTCCTTGAGTCCCGATGCGGCCAGAGAGCGGAAGAGTCCTTCCATATAGTTGGACTTGCGGCGCTTGGTATCTGCCATAAGGGCATCCCTGTCCTGCTGCTCCATCTTATATTCCCAGATATAGGGCAGTCCGACATAGTCCAGAGCCTTTAAGGTCCGGCAGACGCGGCCGACGCTTCCTGCTACCAGCCCGAACAGAGCCTTCTCTGCCTCGGACTCTCCATCCTTCTTTCTCGTCATCATCGCATCGATGCGGGCTACACGGGCTCTGAGGGAGGTCAGATAAGCCTCCACGAAGGCCTCCACCTCCGGTGCATGTCTGTCTACCGCCTCCTGCTGCTGTCCGACAAAAAGGGTCACCTGATCGTAGGCACGTTTCAGTTCCTCGCCCTTCGTCTCCTTATCCGCAAACCAGGACTTCAGGTTTTCTCCAAAGGTTCGAAGCTTCTCCTGATTGGTGACGACATCCACCACCTGATCCCGATAGGACTTCGGATCCCCGCTCTGGTGTACCTCCTGGGCGATATCCGCCAGGCGCTTCCCTCTCTGCTCGGCCTCCTGTCTCTGGATCCGTCTTCTCTCCCGCTCGGCTGCATCAAGATGCGCTTCGTCTTCGTCCTCTGCATGGACCGGATTCACCGCATAGGCCATGAAGGCTCGATAGTAGCGCTTCTCCAGGTCTGTTCTTCCCTCTAATTCTATCAGATCCGTCAGCATTTCGCAAAGAGAATTCATCGCATTCTGCATGTTCGCCTGATTATAGGGATGCGCAAAGATGTCGTCGAACTGTGCCACCAATGCCTCTGCACGTCTGGTCAAAGGCTCGATCTGCTGTTCGTTGAATGCCTGCCGAGCATCCAGCTCCTGAATTTTGCCATTCAGCACAGCGATATCC
>CAVKIR010000226.1:0-3333 GCA_963656395.1 Prevotella sp. CAG:279 | reverse complement strand
CCTCCACCGACATGCAAGCATGTCGTGGACTCAGACTTTTGACACTGTAACCAAAAAGTTAGATGAAGAGAGTAGATTTCCCTTGTAATTGGCCAAAAATGTGATAAACTGTAAAGGTTGACGAAGTTTTTATATATATGAGGAATTATTTATGAAAAGAGAAGATATCAGAAATATTGCGATTATTGCCCATGTAGACCATGGCAAGACCACACTGGTAGACGAGCTGCTGAAGCAGAGCGGCGTATTCCGTGCGAACCAGGAGGTGGCAGAGCGTGTCATGGACTCCGGTGACATCGAGCGAGAGCGCGGCATCACCATCCTGTCCAAGAATACCGCGGTCAGCTACAAGGGCGTGAAGATTAACATCATCGATACACCGGGTCATGCCGACTTCGGCGGCGAGGTAGAGCGTGTTCTGAAGATGGTAAACGGCGTCGTTCTCGTGGTGGATGCCTTCGAGGGTTCCATGCCCCAGACAAAATTCGTGCTCCGCAAGGCCCTCGACCTGGACCTCCCGGTTATCGTCTGCGTCAATAAGATCGACCGTCCCGAGGCGCGTCCCACCGAGGTGGTAGACGAGGTTCTGGAGCTGTTCATGGATCTGGATGCTTCGGACGAGCAGCTGGACTGCCCCTTCCTCTTCGCCTCCGCCAAGGCCGGTTATGCGATGCGAAGCTTAGACGATGAGCCGAAGGATATGACACCGCTCTTCGAGACCATTCTGGACTATATTCCCGCTCCCGAGGGAGATCCGGAGGCCGGAACCCAGGTGCTCATCAGCACCATCGACTACAATGAATATGTAGGCCGTATCGGTATCGGCAAGGTAGATAACGGCACCATCCGTGTCAACCAGGACATGGTTATGGTTAATCATCATGACCCGGACAAGTTCAAGAAGGTAAAAATCAGCAAGCTCTATGAGTTTGACGGTCTGAACAAGGTCGATGTAAGCGAGGCCACAGTAGGCTCCATCGTAGCCATCTCCGGTATCGCGGACATCCATATCGGCGATACCCTGTGCTCCCCGGAAAACCCGGTGGCCATCCCGTTCCAGAAGATCTCCGAGCCGACCATTTCCATGGACTTCCTGGTAAATGACAGCCCCCTGGCCGGCAAGGAAGGCAAATATGTCACCTCCCGCCACCTGCGTGACCGCCTGTTCCGGGAGCTGAATACCGACGTGAGCCTCCGCGTGGAGGAAACCGAGTCCACCGAGCGCTTCAAGGTATCCGGCCGCGGTGAGCTGCATCTGTCCGTTCTCATCGAGAACATGCGCCGTGAAGGCTACGAGTTCGCAGTCAGCAAGGCGGAGGTGCTCTATCATACCGACGAGAAGGGCAAGAAGCTGGAGCCCATGGAGCGTGCCTATATCGACGTGGACGACGAGTATGCCGGCAATGTCATCCAGAAGCTGGGTGAGCGAAAAGGCGAGCTCCTCAACATGCACAGCAACGGTACCGGTTCTACCCGTCTGGAATTCCTGATTCCGGCCAGAGGCCTCATCGGATACCGCGGTGAGTTCATGACAGATACCAAGGGAACCGGTGTACTGAATACCATTTTCGAGAACTACGGTCCCTACAAGGGAGATATCCAGTACCGGAAGCAGGGCTCCCTCATCGCCTTTGAGGCCGGTGATGCGATCACCTACGGTCTCTTCAATGCACAGGAGCGCGGTACCCTCTTCATCGGACCGGGCGAGAAGGTCTATGCAGGTATGGTCATCGGTCAGAACGGCAAGGCTGAGGACATCGAGCTGAACGTCTGCAAGACCAAGAAGCTGACCAACACCCGTTCCTCCAGCGCTGACGAGGCTCTGAAGCTGACTCCGCCCCGGATCTTAAGTCTGGAGCAGTGTCTGGAGTTCATCGACACCGACGAGCTTCTGGAGATTACACCGAAGTCTCTCCGTATTCGTAAGAAGATTCTGGATCCGACTCTGCGAAAGAGAGCCGGCTTTAAGAAGGCATAATAAAAATACGGGAACCATTGCCCTACGGCTTTGGTTCCCGTATTTTTTTATCTCTCCTGTATCTGTGCCAGCAGGGCTTCGCAGCCCGCCTTCACGTCCTCATAGGTCGCGTCGAAGTCCCCGGTATACCAGGGATCCGCGATATCCCGCGGATGATCCGTATAATCCAACAGCAGAGACACCTTCGATTCCGGGTCATTGCCCAGGATCCGCATCATATTCCGGCGATTCTGACTGTCCATACCGATGATATAATCATATCGCTCATAATCCGACCGCTTCAGCTGTACCGCCCTATGATCCCCGCAGGGGATTCCTTCCTCTTTCAGCTTCGCTCGGGTTCCCCGGTGCACCGGGCTTCCGATTTCCTCCGTGCTGGTGGCAGCAGAATCGATGTAGAACTGTTCTGCAAGACCGCGGCGATTCACCAGATCCTGCATGACATATTGCGCCATGGTGCTGCGGCAGATATTGCCGTGGCAGATGAAAAGTACTTTAATCATTGTTTTATTTCTCCCTCGTTTGATGAAAAGCGTATTACACGCTTAAAATGTCAGCCGCATCTGATTCCACTCTGCACCGCCATGCGTCGATTTGTCTGTTACGCCCTCATTTACAAAGCCGAATTTTGAATAAT
Organism: Prevotella sp. CAG:279; assembly: GCA_963656395.1. Lineage (GTDB taxonomy): Bacteria > Bacillota > Clostridia > Lachnospirales > Lachnospiraceae > Laedolimicola. Next base: position 718 of record CAVKIR010000226.1, on the reverse strand, counting down.
AATTGACCAGCTTATCCTTGCATGTCAGCACAAGACCCGCCCGTCCCTGCGTCTTCGCATCCTCAATCGCTTTCCTGATGAGCTGTCCGGCATAACCATGTTTCCTGTATGCCGGAATCGTATTGACACCAAATATCATCTGCCATCTTCCATTTTCATCATGGAGAGAAGCATCGGCATACATTTCATCCGTCAGTTCCGGCTCATCTGTAACAAATCCATCAACAAATGCGATGAGCTTTTCGTCCTCAAACATCAGCCAGAAGTGATTTGCATAATGTGCCAGTCGCTCCGCAAATTCTTCCCCGGTTGCCGCCTCTGCAGCCGGAAAGCACTCTGCCTCCACCGCAGTTATCAATTTCAAATCGTCCATCGTCGCTGTTCTAATCTTCAATCTCATACCTCCGTTTATGATTCAATATCGTTATCTATTATAATCACATTTTTGACACTGCGTCATCATGTTTCCGCTGTTTTCTTTTTGAAAAATGCCCGCCCATTTACAAATGCTCTGGAGAATCGGAATAATCGATATTCCCTTATCAGTCAGAAAATACTCCACTCGCGGCGGTATTTCATCGTACTGCCTGCGACTTACAAGGCCATCGCCTATGAGCTCCTTCAATGTGGAAGCAAGTACGGCATCTGTGATATTCAGCATTTCCTTGCGAATACCGCTGTACCGCAAAACACCTTTTTCGTTCAGTACACAGAGTAC
>CAVKIR010000225.1:0-3358 GCA_963656395.1 Prevotella sp. CAG:279 | reverse complement strand
TATAAAAGTATTATATCATGCATCTTTTTGATTTTGTAGTAGTTTTTCTTGGTTTTTAGTTGAAAATATTACAAAATCAACATCACAAGAAAGAATCCTGCTCGCAGGATTCTCCGCCTGCGTTGGGTCGCTTCAGCGACAAAATTCCTTTAAAGCAAAAAGAAACCGACGCGTCACTGCGCGTCGGTTTCCATTTACTTCGATTCTTTTTTACAGCCCAGTATCTCTTCTGCCTGTGCAATCCGTTCCGGTGTCGGCGGCTGAATCCCTTCCAGCGGATACTTAATTCCCATATTTTCCCATTTGAAGACTCCGAGGGTATGATAGGGAAGAACTTCCACACGTTCCACATTGGTCAAGGTATCCAGGAAGGCCCGAAGGTTCTTCAGATCCTCCGTAAAATCACTTCGTTCCGGTACCAGCACGTGGCGGATCCACACCGGCTTTCCGATCTCCGAAAGGTAGCGGGCAAAATCCAGAATATTCGCATTGTCCCGCCCCGTCAGCTTCCGGTGCCTCTCCGGATTTATCTCCTTGATATCCAGCAGCAAAAGGTCTGTCACTTCCAGCAGCTTATTCAGTGTTCCGAAAGAAGGCTCCTCTCTGGTAAATGGCTGTCCTGCCGTATCAAGGACGGTATGAATGCCCATTTTTTTTGCCAGGGTGAAGAATTCCAGCAGAAAATCCATCTGCAGCAAGGGCTCACCGCCGCTGACGGTGATGCCCCCTTTCGCTCCCCAATAATTCCGGTAGCGCAAGGCCTTTTCCAGCAGTTCCTGTGCCGTATATACAGTTCCGCCCTCTTCTTCCCAGGTATCTGGGTTGTGACAGAACTGGCAGCGCATGCGGCAGCCCTTGAGAAAGATAACATAACGTACTCCGGGGCCGTCAGCTGCGCCAAAGCTCTCCAGAGAGTGAACTTTACATGTGGTCATGGCAGGTTCTCGCAATAACATCCATCTGCTGCTCACGGGTCAGATCGATGAATTTAACCGCATAGCCGGATACACGGATGGTGAAGTTCGCATACTCTTCCTTCTCCGGATGCTCCATCGCATCGATCAGCTTCTCCTTGCCGAATACGTTGACATTCAGATGATGTGCACCCTGGTCGAAGTAACCGTCCATAACGGATACCAGGTTCTTCTTCTGCTCCTCTTCGCTGTGTCCGAGAGCGCCCGGGTTAATGGTCTGGGTATTCGAAATACCGTCCAGTGCATACTCATAGGGCAGCTTTGCTACAGAGTTCAGGGAAGCCAGAAGGCCATTCTGCTCTGCGCCGTAGCTGGGGTTCGCACCCGGAGACAGCGGCTCGCCCGCCTGACGTCCGTCCGGCATGGTTCCGGTTGCCTTTCCGTATACGACGTTCGAGGTAATGGTCAGGATCGAAGTTGTCGCCTCGGAATCACGATAGGTATGACGCTTCTGAATCTTCTCCAGGAAGGTCTTCAGCAGCCATACTGCGATATCGTCCGCACGATCATCATCGTTGCCGTAGCGCGGGAAGTCTCCCTCGATCTCGTAGTTCACGATCATGCCTTCCTCGTCCCGAACTGCCTTCACCTTTGCATAGCGAATCGCGCTCAGGGAATCCACTACGTGAGAGAAGCCTGCGATACCGGTAGCGAAGGTACGGCGTACATCGGTATCGATGAGTGCCATCTCTGCTGCCTCATAGTAATATTTGTCATGCATATACTGGATAGCGTTCAGGGTATTCACATACAGGCCTGCCAGCCAATCCATCATCTTATCATACTTGCGAACGACTTCGTCATACTCCAGTACCTCGCCCTTGTAGGGTGCGTACTCCGGCCCAACCTGCTCGCGAGTCTTCTCGTCGCGGCCGCCGTTCAGAGCATAAAGCAGACACTTTGCCAGGTTTGCTCTGGCTCCGAAGAACTGCATCTCCTTACCGGTCTGGGTTGCGGATACACAGCAGCAGATGGAATAATCATCGCCCCATACCGGCATCATTGCATCGTCATTCTCATACTGAATGGAGCTGGTCCGCACGGAAATCGCTGCGGCATACTCCTTGAAGGCCTTCGGCAGGCGAGAGGAGTAAAGCACCGTCAGGTTCGGCTCCGGGCTCGGTCCCATGTTCTCCAGGGTATGCAGGAAACGATAATCGGTTCTTGTAACCATGGAGCGGCCGTCCATTCCCATACCTGCTACTTCCAGAGTTGCCCATACCGGGTCTCCGGAGAACAGCTGATTGTAAGACGGAATTCTGGCAAATTTTACCATTCTACACTTCATTACAAAGTGGTCAATGAGCTCCTGTGCCTCTGCCTCTGTCAGGCTTCCGTTCTCCAGATCACGCTGCAGATAGATATCCAGGAAGGTAGATACACGGCCTACGCTCATGGCTGCTCCGTTCTGGGTACGGATCGCTGCCAGATATCCAAAGTACAGCCACTGTACTGCCTCTTTTGCATTGGCAGCCGGCTCGGAGATATCGAAGCCGTAGCTTGCTGCCATCTCCTTCATAGCCTTCAGGGCGCGGATCTGCTCTGCCAGCTCTTCTCTCTGACGAATTACATCGTCAAACATATTGCCGTCGCCGCAGTTTGCAAAGTCCTCTTCCTTCTTTGCTACCAGGTAGTCGATACCATAGAGTGCAACTCGACGATAGTCGCCTACGATACGGCCGCGGCCGTAGGTATCCGGAAGTCCGGTAATAATCTTATTGTGGCGGGCTTTCTTCATCTCCGGTGTGTAGACATCGAATACCGCCTGGTTATGTGTCTTGTGATATTTTGTAAAAATCTCATGAAGCTTCGCGGAAGGCTCGTAGCCATAGGTGGTGCAGGCCTGCTCTGCCATCTTAATACCGCCGTAGGGCATGAAAGCGCGCTTCAACGGCTTGTCTGTCTGAAGGCCAACTACCTTCTCCAGCTCTTTCTTTCCTTCTACGATATACGCTGCGGGATATGCATTGATGCCGGATACAACCTCTGTCTCCATGTCGAGAACGCCGCCCTTGGCACGCTCCTCCTTCTGAAGCTTCTGCAGCTCTCCCCAGAGTTCCTCTGTCGCACTCGTCGGTCCCTCCAGAAACGACTCGTCGCCCTCATAGGGCTTGTAATTGTTCTGAATGAAATCTCTTACGTTTACGTCTTCTTTCCAGTGTCTTCCACGGAAACCATTCCATGCTGTCTTTTCTGTCATTTTTTTCCTCCTTGCATTATATGAGTTTTATTTCCCTTACCCATTATGCAACCAACCGAGTGAATTATAACAAAAATCCGAGTGAAACACAAGGAATTATCTGGGAATGCTTTGTTCTTTCTAAGGTACATGGTTACAGTTCAAACAGCAGCCAGACACTTGCTGTCAGGCTGCGTATGAACAT